>PWQG01000474.1 GCA_003556835.1 Gammaproteobacteria bacterium | reverse complement strand
GTCACTTTCGACAAACCCGGTACCTATGTGTTGTGGGGCCGGGCTGATGATGGTGGTCTATTCGATGACCGCTGGATCACGGTCGAGGTGACTGAGTAGTTCCCTACCTATGGTTGCCGGGGATTTTCCCCGGCAACGTCTGTTTTCTGCTTTTCTCCACTTTCAACACAGGTGCGCCGCCACGAACTTCTACAAAATCAGGAAACTCGCTTTCAATACCGTTAGAGTCTAATAACACAGGCAGTTCATAATCCACTCCAAGCTGGTCGGTGGCTGCCGTGCCCGACTAACACTGCTGATAAAGTGTGCGACCAGGCAACGATAAAAAAAATGTAATAGATGGTGGATATTTACTGCCGCTATGCATAGACTCGTAAGCGTCGAGGAGGAACGCGCCGCCAGTTAGCAGGCCTCGTTGAATCAATGGCCTGTACGTGCAGTCCGCCGTGCATTCCTCGTAGTCCGAAGATAATCACAATAAAATCTTTCGGAGAGATACGCATGTTTGTACCCGTCTCGCATCACGCATACAAAAGCAATAATCGCCTTCGCACACGCAAGAGAATCTTGGTCGCCTCTATCGCGGCGTTACTGACAACGCCTCTGACTGTAGCAGCCCAACAAGCCGGTCAATTGGACGATCCGGCCATGCTGGAAGAGGTCATTGTCACCGGTAGCTTTATTCGCCGCAGCGAAGGGTTTACCGCTGCCTCCCCCATTACCCAGATGTCCGCCGAAGACCTCCAGGCCGAGGGTACCGTCAATATGGCCCAGGTGGTACAGAATCTGACCTTTAATGCCGGCACCGGTATCACCAGCGGCATTCAGGGCGTCAGCGACCAGAACGCGGGTTTCAATCTGCGCGGACTTGGCCGCAGGGCGACGCTCCAACTTATGGATGGGAAACGTGTTCCCAACGACAATGTGCAGATGCTACTGCCAGGGATTGCCACCCAGCGTATTGATATCGTCACCGATGGCGCCGCTGCACTTTATGGCACCGACGCTGTGGCTGGTGTGGTCAATATCATTCCGTACACGAGTTATGATGGTGCCTCCATGGAGTACTATGAGGAGCGCGACTCGCGTGGCGACTTCCATGACCGGGAAATCTCCGCGATCTGGGGCGGCAACCTGAGCAACAACATCAATGCGGTAGGTGCTGTCAGCCATCGTGATCAGGGTCAGTTGCGCTGGCATGACCGGCCCGAGCACATGAACGCCGGTTTGACACATAACACCGGTTCACACCCTGGCAATTTCATCGCCCCAGTACGCGATGAAAACGGCTTCCTCACTGGTGAGACCGCACAGCGGCCGGATCCCAGCTGCGGTGCTGGTGATCAAAACCCGGCCCAGGACAATGCCAATCCCCATGGTATGCTGTTTGCAGGGCGTTGCTGGCTCGATTTTGGCAGCACACGTAATTTTCGCAACCCACAGACCATAAGTCAGTACTACGGCAACGTCAGTTACGATGTCAACGCCGATCTCGACATCTCGGCACAGTTAAACTACTCACGACAAATTCGTATGAACCGCGCCAACCAGGCCAACCCTGGTGGTCGGGTTGACGAATTGCCTATGGTGCGCGGCGAGCTGCCTGGCAATACTTTCCGGGCTCTCAGTGCGGATGGTCGCGAATTGTTTGCTCAGCCATTGCGCGGCGAAGATGGCAATATCGTCACTGACGGCTATGGTCGTCCACTGCCGCTTCGCGGCTCTGATGGACACGTGGTGCTGGCCAACAACCAGTTTGCCGAGATGGGTGTTGACCCAATGGGCGGCGTGCCGTTCTACGAAGACGTTTCCCTTGAAGCCTGGATGCCATTTGGTAAAACCAATACCATTCCCAGCGGCTTTAATAAAGACGGGACCCACCGGGAGATGTACGACTACCGCAATTATCGGTTTGCATTGACAGCGGATTTCACGGTTCCCTACCTGGCCGGTTGGGATGGCACCGCCTACTACACCAATTCCAATTACATCAATCGTTCTCGCGGCAGTCAGCGCTTCTCCTTCAGTGCGATTGAGCAAGGCCTGAACTGTGACGTGATCAATGATGTGGACCATTGCTATAACCCCTTCGGACTTGTGGACGATCGTTTTGCCACGCCGCAGCATGTTGCCGATGCCATTTGGCCCACTCCGCGCATGAATAATGAGGATAAGCTGCAAACCGCTGATGTGGTCCTGAACGGCACAATAAATCCTGGAGGGTTCGAGTTGCCTGGCGGCCCCATTGGTGCTGCTTTTGGTTTTCAGCGTCGCGAGGAATCCGTAAGTCTTGTGCCTCCCTCGCTGAACATAGCAGGAGATCAGTTCATCGGTACACAGGAGTTTCCGAGCTCGTATAGCCGATTTGTCAATGCTGGTTTTGTAGAGTTGGCTTTGCCACTGTTATCCAATCTTGAATTGGGTATGGCGGTACGCAATGAGAACTTCAGTAGCGGCCAGGACTCTACCATCGGAAAGTTTGGTATCGTCTATGAGCCAGTTGATTGGTTGGGCTTGCGAGCCACTTACGGCCAGGCTTTCATCGCACCAACATTGAACCAGTTATTTGCTGCTGAATCCTGTGGTTTGACCAATGTGGATGACCAGTTCACCACGTTCTCTGGTTGGATCGCTTCCTGCAGCGCTGGTAACCCAGAGCTTGAGTCCGAGACTTCGGATAGCATTTCAGTGGGTATTGATTTGCTGCCAACTGACAACTTGCGCATGTCACTGACCTGGAGTGAGACTGACTTCGTTGACCGTATTGTCAGCACCACCACGCAAGACATCATCCGCACGGATTTCTTCAAATTCCGTGAGGCCACCGGTTTTACGCCGACTGACGCCCAGCCTTACCCTTCATTGGAAATGCTACGAGCATGGGACAGTGATCCGCGATCAGATTCGCGTATCGTGCGTGATCCTCGCAACATCGAAAACGTACAGCTGATCCAACAAAGTGATTCCAATGCCTCCACGATGTTGGTGCGGGCTTGGGACATGACCATGGATTATTCGCGACCGTTTCGTGACTGGGGTACTTTCCGCGCCGGTTTACAGGGTACGTACATGGAAACCTACAATTTCCAGCTGTCGCCCATCGACCCGCAGCGCGAAGCTGTGGGCAAGCAGAATAACGACTATGGTGCGGTCCCCGCCATGCCCCGCATACGGGCCAACCTGCGTCTTGGTTGGAATCGCGATCAACATATTGCGGCCACTACCGTGCGCTACACACACGCGGTTGATTTCGATGCCAACCAGTTCTCCTTCCAGCAGTTTTTCCCGGTGAACAACTGGCGTCATACTGAAGAAATTCGCGCCTGGACTCAGGTGGATGCCTTCTATACCTATCGCGATATCGAGATGTTCGGCGGCAGCCTCTCGCTGACCGGTGGTGTCCGAAACCTCTTCGACCGTGAGGCCCAGAAGACCGGCATGATCGCCGGGGTGGTCACCGAGCTGCAGGATGTGCTCGGTCGCGTGGTCTACGCGCGTCTCAACTACGACTTCTGACCACTTTGCCGGGCTTGATTGTGCCCGGATCATCAACAAAAAGCCCCGACATCAGCAGGATGTCGGGGCTTTTTGTTGCCAGCAGGATTGATCTTGCCCTGTTTGATGATCAGTCTGTTGACTGAGGCCTCTTACTTGAGCAGTGAGGTCCGAATGCGGGCGTCATTCTTGTAATTCTTGTACTCGGTAGTCAGGCGCCATGATGTGACGCATTGGTGTATGTTCCGGCATGAGTTCTGAAGGAGGCTGCGCATCTGGGCCGAAAGCGAAGTGGAAACGTCCCTGAATGATGCGTTCGTCGGCGGTCACCACTGCCCATTCAGCTATGTAATATGGGGCCGACTCGAGTGTGGGCAGCTGGTGGGTGAAGCTGGTGTCTGAATTCGGGCCATACCGGAAGCCAATATCGAGCAATTCGCGTGCTTCGGAGGTGCGCAGCGTCAACTTCACCAGTCGTACCTCGTTTTCGAACTCCAGGGCAAGCCGGGCCGGTGCATGCTCTAGTACGGCGTCGTCGTGCGGCAGGGTTGCAGCCTGACCTCCTGGTGATTGCTGTTGGTGCATCATGGTGTGTTGGGCGTAGGTTGTCGCTGTTGGCGCGAGGAGGCATATGGCCGCCACCGCGGACAGGGAAAACATCGCTGTCACCATTTGGCGCAGTTGCTGCAATCGGAACATGATGTGGCTCTCCTTGACTGTATGTTACTTACCATCGTTTGTATCTAACACCAGCGGAGCGCATACTGTAAAGTGTCAGCGCTGGCGCATTCTGGGAACAATAAGATTCGTCAGCTGGCGGCAAATATCATCAATCGCTTGTCCGGGATTTGGGGAAATCCGTCAGCTTTTTCTTGAATTCAGGGAGACTGTGATTGCGCCCATATGGTTCAATTGAAGCCGTGACAAACATAACTACGACAACAACACCCTAACAGGAGGTGTCCCGTGAGGATATTCCGACCCGATTCACTGGCGGTGACTGCTTCGACAGCATCACTGGCCCTGGCCCTCTCCCTGGGAGGCGGTGCTGCCCTGGCGCAGCAGGATGAAGAACTGACCTTCCACC
>PWQG01000479.1 GCA_003556835.1 Gammaproteobacteria bacterium | reverse complement strand
GGCGCTGTCGGAAGAAGAGGCGGTGGCGGTGGCTGCCGTTCGCTCGGTGGCGGGCCTGGAATGTGATCCCCTGCACTGGACGCAGGTTCCGTTCCGGGCACCCCATCACAGCGCCAGTGTCGGCGCTCTGGCCGGGGGTGGCCGCCGGGTGATGCCCGGTGAAATCAGCCTGGCGCACAAGGGCGTGTTGTTTCTGGATGAGCTGGCGGAGTTTGACCGCCGCGCCCTGGAGACCCTGCGAGAACCACTAGAGTCGGCGTCAATCACGCTCAGCCGGGCCAGCTACCGGGTGGTTTTCCCGGCCGGCTTTCAGTTGGTGGGCTCAATGAATCCCTGTCCCTGTGGTTATCGTGGTGATGAGTCGGGTTATTGTCGCTGCACACCGGAGCGTATCGAGGCGTACCGCCACAAGATCTCCGGACCATTGCTGGATCGCATCGACCTGCAGATTCTGGTGCCGCGTCCGGCGCATGATGCACTATTATCCCCACCGCAGCGGAAAGTGGAAAACAGTGCCACGGTCCGCGAGCGTGTGCTGCGTTGCCGGCAGCGGCAATTCGCTCGCGCTGCCTGCCTTAATGCCCGGCTGGGTATCCGCAGCATTGATCGGGATTGTGCGCTGGATGAGCCGGCGAGGCGGCTGATGGTGTCATTGATGGAGCAGCTGCAGTTATCAGCTCGTGCCAGTCATCGTATCCTGAAAGTGGCGCGTACCGTGGCCGATCTGCGGGAGGCCGGGCCAATCGGCGAGACGGATATTGCCGAAGCGGTGGCGCTGCGCCAATTCAGTCCCCGGCTACGGAATTGAGCCTGGCTTCCAGGGCGCTGACGGCTCTTTCCAGTTCGGCGATTCGTGCCTCGGCCCTGGCCAGCGCTTCGCTCTGTTGCTCGAATTCTTCCCGGGTCAGCAGGTCCATGCGGCGGAAGCCCTGTTGCAGCCCGCCTGACAGGGCCTTGCGAATGTCCTCGCCGGCCGCTTCCACACCCGGCAGGACCCGGGCAAGCTGCTCGCTCAGCTCATCAATAAATCGCTGGTCTTTCATGCGGGTATCGCCTCATATTGATGCGTCGGGGCCATCTGCTATCATGGCATCGCTTTGTACAGGCTTCATGATAACAGAAGCAATGACCACCGCCATCCGGGCTGCGTGATCGGTATCGATTGGGAGAAACCGCGAAATGGGACATCGTTTATCATTGGGGTTGCTGGCTGTGCTGCTCTCACTGCCCGCCATGGCGCAAACCGGGAATGATGCCAGTGGCCTGACCGGGGAAGTGCGTTTTACCACCGACTACCTGTTCCGTGGCATTTCCCGCAGCGATGGGCGCCCCGCCGTGCAGGGCCGCTTCGATTACCAGAATGAAAATGGCTATTATGCCGGTATCCTGGGTTCCAGTGTTGCCCACGCCAGTGGCCTGGAGCTTGATTACACGGGCGGCTACCGGCACGTGCTGACAGATGAGCTGCAGATAGACCTGGGCCTGGACTACTACACCTTTCCCGGTGCGTCCTCGCAGGACACCCTGGAACTCCGCCTTGGCCTGGATTGGTCCGGTTTTCAAGTGCATGCCACCCGGAGCAATGATCATTTCGGCAGTCGCAGTGCGGTGAACCATTACCGTGCAGGCTATGGCACCGAATTGGTGCCGAATCTGCTATTTCAG
This sequence comes from Gammaproteobacteria bacterium, assembly GCA_003556835.1. GTDB lineage: Bacteria > Pseudomonadota > Gammaproteobacteria > Pseudomonadales > Pseudohongiellaceae > PWQG01. The sequence continues at coordinate 15,413 of PWQG01000479.1, read as the reverse complement.
GCCCATGCTGGCCTCAGTGACGCAGACGACCGGATTTTTGGCGACCGGAGTCGGTATACCTATTATGGCGCTTCCCTTACCGCCCATGCGATGAACCTGGATGTCCGTCTGGGCTGGAGCGGCAGCTCACTGGACCGCAGTGACTGCGGGGCCACCACCGATTGTGACGCCACCTTCCTTTTGAGCATTTCCCGCTCACTCTGAAACTAGCAGTAAAGAACCAGGGTTTCACCTCCCGTTATTCCTGCCTGTAATTGCAGGCGGGATGTATTTTGGTGCGCGCATCAATCCGTTGCACGAATATGGTGCGTCGCTGCCTGGCATTTCCCGTATGGAATGGCGGTAAAACCCATGAGCATCTGTAATTGATTGATTTTTCGGGTTTGTTCAATTCTGGCACAGCCCGTGCATTGAGTCGTTCCAGGCGTATCTGAGCCGAATACCCGGAATCAGGTAACAATCAGGAAAGGAGCGAATGTATGAAACTGGTAACGGCGATCATCAAGCCATTCAAACTCGATGATGCGCGTGAAGCGCTATCGGAGATCGGGGTGCAGGGCATCACTGTCACGGAAGTGAAAGGTTTCGGGCGGCAGAAAGGCCATACCGAGCTTTATCGTGGTGCGGAATACGTGGTCGATTTTCTTCCCAAGGTGAAGATCGAAGTCGCCATTGGGGACGAGCTTCTGGAGCAGACCCTGGAGGCCATCAGCAAGGCCGCCAATACCGGCAAGATCGGTGACGGCAAGATCTTTGTCTCCGACCTCTCGCAGGTCATCCGTATCCGTACCGGTGAAACCGGTGAAGCAGCGGTATAAGCGCAGGGAACACGAATTCATTCAGCAACGGGTTTGATGACCCTTCGGTAACAAACCTGATTTGGAGGACAGAACGGTGGAAAACCAGATTTTTGAACTACAGTATGCCATGGACACATTCTATTTCCTTGTGTGTGGCGCCCTAGTAATGTGGATGGCAGCCGGCTTCTCGATGCTCGAGGCAGGCCTGGTGCGAGCCAAGAACACAACCGAAATCCTGACCAAGAATGTGGCCCTGTATGCCATCTCCTGCACCATGTACCTGGTCTGCGGTTACGCCATCATGTACGGCGGTGGATTCTTCCTGGGTGGTATTGATGGTGGCGACACGCTGGTCGCCGACGCACTGGCCGCTTCGGCTGAAGAAGGCTTTGGTGGCGACTCGATCTACTCCGACGCTTCGGACTTCTTCTTCCAGGTGGTGTTCGTGGCCACGGCCATGTCCATTGTCTCCGGTGCGGTGGCCGAGCGCATGAAGCTGTGGGCCTTCCTGGGCTTCGCAGTCGTGTTGACCGGGTTCATCTATCCGATGGAAGGCTCCTGGACCTGGGGTGAAGCAGACGTATTCGGTCTGTTCAATCTGGGCGACATGGGCTTCTCTGACTTTGCCGGTTCCGGCATCGTACACATGGCCGGTGCGGCCGCGGCGCTTGCCGGCGTGCTCCTGCTCGGTGCCCGTAAAGGGAAATATGCCGCAGATGGTTCGGTTCGTGCCATCCCCGGTGCCAACCTGCCGCTGGCGACACTTGGTACCTTCATCCTGTGGATGGGCTGGTTCGGGTTCAACGGCGGTTCCGTACTGAAAGTGGGCGACATCGCTTCTTCCAATGAAGTGGCCCTGGTCTTCCTGAATACCAACGCTGCGGCTGCCGGTGGCCTGATTGCCGCGCTGATCGCATCACGCCTGGCCTTCGGCAAAGCCGACCTGACCATGACACTCAACGGTGCCCTGGCTGGCCTGGTGACCATCACTGCCGAACCGGCCACACCGACGGCCCTGCAGGCCCTGATCTTCGGTGCCATTGGTGGCCTCGTGGTTGTGGGCAGCATTGTCGCCTTCGACAAGATCCGTATCGATGACCCGGTCGGTGCCATCTCGGTACACGGTACCTGTGGTCTGCTTGGCCTGCTGTTGGTGCCGCTCACCAATGGTGATGCCAGCTTCGTCGGACAGATCGTGGGCGCGCTGACCATCTTCGGTTGGGTGTTCGTGACCAGCCTCATCGTCTGGTCGATCCTGAAAGCTGCGATGGGTATCCGGGTCAGCGAGGAAGAAGAGCAGACCGGTGTGGATATCTCCGAGTGTGGTCTGGAGGCCTATCCGGAGTTCACCAAGTAAACGCAAGGAAAGATTCTCCCCTCTCAAGCCCCTCTCCGGAGGGGCTTTTTTTTGTCTTCCAGGCTGTAAAGGCGGGCACCATTGATCAGCGTCTGCTTGAAGTAGAGCGCCTGGAAGGCATTGAGCTCTGCTGCAACTGGACGACTGGCCTTGATGAGGACATCATTGTCGTCAGGCAGGGTAACCGGGGTTTCGGTAGCATGTTCCTGGACTAGCAACGCATGACGTTCGGGTATGCGTTATCAGTTCTGATCCTGCATGATGCGTGGATGAGCAAGGAAAGGGGCTTCGCGGAAGTCCCTTTCTGTTTATGCGCTCTCAATTGGAGGCAAACATGAGAAGTATCGCAAGCGTTTTTGCAGCGGCTGCCATGCTGCTGTCCATGCCGGGCATGGCCAGTTATGGCATCTATGTGGGAAAGAATCTCACCGATGATGGCAGCGTGCTCATTGGTGGCACCGGTGAGGAAGTGTCCAGCCACTGGCTGGAAATTGTGCCGGCCCGTGAACATCCCGAGGGCGCAACCATCATTGTCGGCGTGGATGACCAGGCGACCTACCCCGGGGAACTGATCGAGATTCCCCAGGCGGAGCGAACCGCCAAGTACATCACCATGAGTTATTCGGACTATGAGGGTTTCCCGCCCCCGCTCACCAATGGTGGTCTGAATGAGCATGGCGTGGCTGGAAGGGACATCTGGTCCCCGTCGCGCCCGGAACTTGCCGCGATGACCCCGAACCCCCAGACCGGGCCCAACTACAGCGATCTTTCGCGTATTGCCATGGAGCGCGCCACCAGTGCCCGGCATGCCGTGGAGATTATTGGTGATCTGATGGACCGTTACGGCTACTCGACCTATGGCGGCAACTCGCATATGTTTGCCGACCGTGATGAGGGCTGGGTGGTGATCAACTTTGCCGGCGGTGAAGGCCTGTGGATTGCCGAGCGCCTGGGCCCGGACGATGTGCGCATGTCCTTTCCCGGCTACATCATGGAGATTCCACTCGATTTCCATGAACGTGATGACTACATGGGATCGGAGAACTTCATCAGTTTTGCCATTGAACAGGGCTGGTTTGATCGGGATTCGGGCGAGGCCTTCAATGTGAACCGTATCTACGGCAACGATCAGGGTCGTGCGGAGGCGATTCAGATCATCGAGGCGCGGGCGCTGGAAGATGCGGCCAACGGCGGCGTAAGCCTGCGTGACATGATGGACTATGTGCGTGATCCGCTGATTGCTGGTGACCCCGCCGGTTATGGTCAGGTTGCCCATTTACGCCAGGACCTGGTCCGGAACGAGTTGCTTACCCTCTGGGTGGCTCCCATCGGATCGGTGACCGCGCCCTTTGTCCCCTATTGGATGGCCAATACCGATGTGCTGCCGGAATACCGAAAACACCGCTACCTGACCAAGGGTGAAGCGACCCGTTTTGTGACCCCGGATTTTGCGGTACAGGAAGCCTCGGAGTTTGCCGGCCGCACCTTCAAGCGCCTAATGTACTACACCTGTGACGCGCCGGGACGTTTCCTGCCCGAGGTGATCGAGGCGCTGACGGCGTTCGAGAACCAGAGCATGGAACGCATGCCGGAGCTCGAGGAAACCGCTGCCGTGCTGTTTGAGGCGGGCCGCGCGGATCTGGCGGATGCGGTGCTAAACGACTACAGCCTGGTGCGTTGGCGTGAAGCCCTGGATCTGGGTAATGTGCTGCTGGGCAGCATCGAAGCACGCCATCGCCTGCTCGAAGGCTACAGCGAGCCGCAGGACTGGGAAAACATCAGCACCCGGCACGGGCCCTACGTCTTCTGTCGTTGAACCCGCGTGTGGCTGTTTCGTCCCGTCAGTCATCGAAAGAAGCAATCAGGGGCAAGCATGAGCCGGGCTACAGATCACCCAGCAGGTATTGCAGGATGCTCAGGGCAGCTACGGGGGCGGTTTCCGTTCGCAGGATGCGCGGGCCGAGTTGTACCGGCCGGAAACCCTGCGCCACGGCCTGATCGGTTTCCTCTTCGCTCAGTCCGCCCTCGGGTCCGCTGAGCAGGTGGATTCCGTTTCCCCCGTATTCGTCCCTGCCGGGAAGACGTTGCCGGGACCGGGGGTCCAGCACCAGGCACTGTCCGCTGCGGCTGTCCTGCAGCCAGCTGTTGAGGGCTCGCGGCAACGCCAGCTCAGGAACACGGCAACGCCCGCTCTGTTCCGTGGCGGCAATGGCGACTTTCTGCCAATGCGCCTGCCGTTTGGCGGCGCGGCGCTCATCGAGCTTCACTTCGCAGCGTTCGGTGAACAGTGGCTGGATACTGCTCGCTCCCAGCTCGGTGCACTTCTTCACGATAAAATCCATGCGTTCGCCGCGAGAGAGGCCGACACCGATATGTATCGCCAGGGCCGGGTCGGCGTTGTTCGGCACGGTTTCCTGCAATGTCACTTGCAGGCGCTTTTTCTTCACGCTGGTGATGTGACCGAGAAACTCACCATCGTTGCCATTGAACAGTTGTACCGGATCACCTTCGCGGTGACGCAGGACCGTGCCGAGATAGTGCGCCCGCTCGTCTTCAAGAGTCAGGGGTTCACCGATCTGCAATCGCTGGTCCACATATACCCGGGAAACTCGCATCACTGTCCCTGGTGTCGTGTCGACAGCGACAGGTTCTGCCAGAGTGCTTCCACCGCCTCGGCCTGGTTCATGGTGTAGAAGTGCAGGCCCGGTGCGCCACCGTCCAGCAATTTCTCGCACAGGGAGGTGACCACCTCTTCGCCGAAGGCCCGGATGCTCTCGCTGTCATCCCCATAGCCCTGTAGACGCTTGCGCATCCAGCGGGGGATTTCGGCGCCGCAGCTGTCGCTGAAGCGGGCCAGCTTGGCGTAATTGGTGATGGGCATGATACCGGGCACAATCGGTGTGTCGATACCGGCCTTGCGGCAGGCGTCGACAAAATGGAAATAGGCGTCGGCATTATAGAAATACTGGGTGATGGCACTGTCGGCGCCGGCATCGATCTTCTTTTTGAAGAAGTGGATGTCCCGGTCATAACTTTCCGACTGTGGGTGGATTTCCGGATAACAGGCGACATCGATATGGAAATGATCGCCTGTGTGAAGCCGGATGAATTCGACCAGTTCGTTGGCATAGAAATACTGGGTGGCGGGTCCGGTCCCGGAGGGAATGTCCCCGCGCAGCGCCACCAGGCGGTTTATGCCTTCGTCCCGGTATTGCTCCAGCAGGGCTTTCAATTCCCCCTCGCTGGAGCCGCCGAAAGACAGGTGTGGCGCGACACTGGACCCGGTATTGTGGATATCGAGCACCAGTTGCCGGGTCCCGTCCTTTGTGGAACCTCCGGCGCCATAGGTCACCGAGAAAAATTCCGGGTTCAATGCGGCAAGGCGCTGCTGGACCCGGCGCAATTTTCCTTCTCCCGCCTCGGTACGCGGCGGGAAGAACTCGAAGCTGAATCCGTTTTTCCGTTCTGTCTTGTCCATGATCTCAGTACTTGTAGCTTTCCGGTTTGTAGGGGCCATCGGTCTTGACGTGGATGTAGTCCGCCTGCTGCTCGGTGAGCCTGGTCAGCACGCCGCCAAATCCGCCGACCATCAGCGCCGCGACTTCCTCGTCGAGTTTCTTGGGCAGCACTTCAACGCGCAGCAATGCCTTCTGCTTCACTTCCGGCAGATCGGCATAGGCCTGGCCGTAAAGGTGCATCTGGGCCAGTACCTGATTGGCAAAGGAGCCGTCCATTATCCGCGAGGGATGGCCGGTGGCATTACCCAGGTTGATCAGGCGACCTTCGGACAGTAACAGGATGTAGTTCTCCGGTTCCGCCGCCTTGTCGCCGCGGAAGATGCGGTGTACCTGTGGCTTCACTTCTTCCCAGTGCCAGTTGTCGCGCATATATTGAGTGTCGATCTCGTTATCGAAGTGGCCGATGTTGCAGACAATGGCGCCGGATTTCACTTTCTGCAGCATATTGCTGTCACAGACATCGATATTGCCGGTGGCGGTGACAATCAGGTCGGTCTTGCCCAGCAGCGCCGTGTCGATGTCCTCGAGCTGCCCGGTGTTGTTTCCATTGATGTAGGGGGAAACCACTTCGTAGCCATCCATGCAGGCCTGCATGGCACAGATCGGATCGATCTCTGCGATGCGTACGATCATGCCTTCCTGACGCAGGCTCTGGGCGGAACCCTTGCCCACGTCGCCATAACCGACCACCAGGGCCTGCTTGCCGGACAGCAGCATGTCGGTGCCGCGCTTGATGCCGTCATTGAGACTGTGACGGCAGCCGTACTTGTTGTCGTTCTTGGACTTGGTCACCGAGTCGTTGACATTGATGGCGGGCACTTTGAGTGTGCCCTGTTTGATCATGTCGAGCAGGCGATTGACACCCGTGGTGGTTTCCTCGGTGATGCCGTGGATGCGATCAAGCAATTGTGGGTACTTGTCATGCACCATGGAGGTCAGGTCGCCGCCGTCATCAAGGATCATGTTGGCATCCCAGGGCTGGCCATCCTTGAGGATGGTCTGCTCGATGCACCACTCCGCCTCTTCTTCGGTCTGCCCTTTCCAGGCGTAGACGGCGATGCCCTTGTCGGCAATATACGCGGCGGCGTGATCCTGGGTGGAGAAGATGTTGCAGGAGGACCAGCGCACTTCACCGCCCAGTTCCACCAGTGTCTCGATGAGGACAGCAGTCTGGATGGTCATGTGGATACAGCCGAGAATTTTTGCGCCGGCCAGTGGTTTTTCAGCTGCGTAACGCTCGCGCAGCGACATCAGTGCGGGCATTTCGCCCTGGGCCAGTTCCACTTCGCGTCGGCCGTAATCGGCCAGGCTGATATCAGCCACTTTGTAGTCGTTGTTGCTCATTGGGTATTCCTGTGTTCTGTATGATTCGTTTCAATATTAGTGCTGTTCTCAGAGGCCGGCTTCGCTGCGCAGCAGTTCGGCCTTGTCGGTGCGCTCCCAGCTGAACTCTTCCTCTTCCCGGCCGAAGTGACCGTAGGCGGCCGTGGGCTGGTAGATCGGACGGATCAGGTCGAGCATCTTGATCAGGCCTTTGGGGCGCAGCTCGAAATGCTTGCGGATCAACTCGACAATGCGGTGTTCGCTGACTTCCCCTGTGCCGAAGGTGTCGACACTGATGGAGGTCGGCTCGGCCACGCCGATGGCATAGGACAGTTGCACTTCACAGCGCTCTGCGATACCAGCGGCCACCAGGTTCTTGGCCACATAACGTGCGGCGTAAGCCGCCGAGCGGTCCACCTTGGACGGGTCCTTGCCCGAGAAGGCACCGCCGCCGTGACGGGCCATGCCGCCATAAGTGTCCACGATGATCTTGCGACCGGTCAGGCCCGCGTCGCCGTAGGGGCCGCCGATGACAAAGCGTCCGGTCGGGTTGATGAAGAACTTGCTGTCGGCGTCCAGCCATTCGGTGGGCAGCACCGGCTTGATGATCTCTTCCATGACCGCTTCGCGCAGCACATTCTGACTGATGTCCGGATCGTGCTGGGTGGACAGTACAACTGCCTCGATGCCCACGGGCTTTCCGTCCTTGTAGCGGAAGGTCAGCTGGCTCTTGGCATCGGGTCGCAGCCAGGGAAGTGTGCCGTTGCGGCGCATTTCCGCCTGGCGCTTGACCAGGCGATGCGAGTAGGTGATTGGTGCAGGCATCAGCACATCGGTTTCATTGCTGGCGTAACCGAACATCAGGCCCTGGTCGCCCGCGCCCTGCTCGCGGTCCTCACTTTCATCGACGCCCATGGCGATGTCCGGGGACTGCTTGCCGATACCGTTGAGCACGGCACAGGAGTGGCCGTCGAAGCCCTTGTCCGAATGGTCGTAACCGATATCGGTGACCACCCTGCGGGCGATCTCTTCCAGATCCACATAGCCGGAGGTGGTCACCTCACCGGCGACAATGACCATGCCGGTCTTGATCAGGGTCTCGCAGGCGACGCGAGCGCCCGGGTCCTGTTTCAGGAGCGAATCAAGGATGGCATCCGAAATCTGGTCGGCGATCTTGTCCGGATGGCCTTCGGAGACGGATTCGGAGGTGAAAAGTCGGGTTGAACTCATGTGTGGTTTCCTTTCAGAAAGTTCCTTCGATAATTTCGTGGTGTGCGGTGTTGCCGATCTCGGGTCGCAGGAACAACCGGATCAGCACCTGGAAGCCATTGCGTTGGCCCAGATAGAGTTGTTGTCCGGAGATCAGTCCCGCCTGTGCGGTCCAGTCATCCAGGTCCCGGTCGTCAAAACCCAGCCAGAGATCACCACAGGCCTTGCGTGCCCAGTCCTGGTCATGGCGGGACAGGTCGATCAACAGGAACTGGCCGCCGGGGTTGAGCATGCCGGCGCAGTCGCGCAGGGCCGCTGCCGGTGACGGGATGTGGTGCAGAACCATATTGCTGACAATCAGATCCGCGTGCAGTTCCTGTTCGATACCGGTGCGGGTGTCACCGTGGATGAAGTGCACGTGGTCATGGGCCCGGTCCTGGATGGTGCTCCTGGCACGGTTGAGCATTTCCAGTGAGTTGTCCAGCGCCGTGACCCGGTCAAAGCGCTTGGCGAGCTGGCCGAGCAGGGCGCCCTCGCCCGGTCCCACTTCCAATACATGACTGTCGCGCGGTAGTTGCAGGCCGTCCAGCAGGTCGTGCAGCGTGGCTTCGTATTGATCGTATTCGGCGATCAGGGCCTGGTTCTCGCGGAACTGGTCGGCATGTTTGCTGAAGAAGGCCAGGGACTGCTGCGAGCGTTCCTGCTGGATGATGGTGATGCCCTGTTTCAATTCGGGTGCCAGTGGCAGCGCATCAATGCTGTGGAAAGCCTGCCGTTTGAAATCCACCCAGGGATCGTCCGGCAACAGCAGCGCGCGGCGGTAAAAGATGCTGGTGCCTTCGCGCCGTGTGGAGACCAGTTCCGCCTTGGCCAATACCTTGAGGTGATGACTGAGGGCGGATTGACGCACATCCACTATGCGGCTCAGCTCCAGTACACCGAAGGACTCGGTGCGCAGCAGGCGCAGGATGTCCAGGCGCAGTGGGTCGGCCAGCGCCTTGCACAGCCGGGCGAGGCTGGCGCTGTCCGAGCCGCTTGCGGTCGGGGCGTCCTTATGTTCGGGTTGGGTGGATAGTGCGCTCATCGCTTGTCCGGGACAGGTTCGAGGAGCGCACTATACCAGCTTTGCAGCATATATCAAAAGTTTTTGATGGATGCTGGCTTGCCGGTTTTGGATTCCCGGATGGTGAGGGTCACTCCACCGCACGCTCGACGGCCCGTTGCCAGGCGGGACGCTGCTGGTTGCGTTCCAGGTAGGCGGCAAGGGCCGGGTAGTCATCGAGGGCCTTCAGCCGTTTTGCCATGGAAACCACGTAGCTGATGCCGATATCGGCACCGCTGAAATGATCTCCGAGAATGAATTCATTGTCGCCGAGCTGGTGGCTCATATGCTGGAAGTGCCGTGCGATCTCGCCGTCACTGAAAGCCTGGAAGGTTTCGTGGGGCTGGCCGCTGCGCAGCAGGATCATGCGCAGGAACAAGGGTGTGAACACGGAGCCTTCTGGGTAGTGCAGCCACTGGGTGTATCGTGCCCAGGCCCGCAGATCACTGCGCGGGGGTGAAAACCGATGTTCGCTGTCGTGTTTTTCTAGCAGATAGGAGGTGATGGCCCCCGACTCCGACAGCACCAGCCCGTCGTCCTCGATCACCGGTGACTTGCCCAGCGGGTGGATCTGTTTCAGGTCATCCTGCGCCCGCATGGTCTGGGGGTCGCGGTGGTAGACCTTCAGTTCGTAGTCCAGTCCCAGTTCCTCGGCGAGCCAGACGGTGAAAATGGAGCGGCCGATGCGTAGATGGTGGAGTGTCAGCATTAAGGATTCCTGGTTGATTGATAAACGAATTTGCATGCAGGGAGTCATTCCCGCGCTGGCAAGTGCCGGGCATCGTAGCACGGCACTTGCCAGGTTCTCCGGTCAGCGCTTGCTCGATCTATTGCCGTAGCGCTTCAAACTCGAAACGCAGTATCACCTCATCGCCAACCATATTGTCTGCCAGGGCGTAGTCCATGCCCCAGCGACTGCGCTGGATGGTTGTATGCGCGGAGACGCCCAGCGTTTCCCGCCGGTGCCCGAACGGGTAGGTGTCGTGTTTGTTGATGGTGACGTCCAGCTCGACCGGGTGGGTGTTGCCCAGCAGGGTCAGGTCGCCGGTCAGGGTGCCGCCGTTCTCATCGCGCGGTGCGTAATCCGTGGCCACAAAGACGATGTCCGGATGATTCGAGGCGTCCAGGAAGTCGTCGCTGCGCACATGATTGTCGCGTCTGTCGTGATTGGTGAAAACACTCCCGGCCTGCACCTCTACACGACCCTCGCTCAACTCAAGCGTTTCCGGGTCGTAGTGGAAGCTGCCTGAGCCCTCAAGAAACAGGCCTAGCTGCTGTTGAAAACCGATATGTCCGACTTCAAAGCCGATCGAGAAGTGCTCGGGATCGATTTCCCATTCCGCGGCTTTGCCATGGACGCTGCCCGCGCCCAGCGCCAACGCGGCCATCAGGACCAGGGTCTTGCGACATGTGTTCGAATAGAGTGTCTGCATGGGGCCTCCTCACAAAGGGTGATTGCATGTTCTGAACTGTGGTCAGTGATTCCTCCCGGACGTTTCGGGTGCTTCCTGGTCGACCGGCAGGCCCGCCGCTCTCCATTCAGGCAGGCCTTCCTGGAAGCGTCGCACCCGGAACCCGAGTTCGCGCAGCCGCTGCACGGCTTCGTGGGACAACACGCAGTAGGGTCCACGGCAATAGGCGACGATCTCCCGATCGCGGGGCAGCACCTCCAGGGCCTGCTCGAGCCGGTCCATCGGCAGGTTGATGGCGCCCGGCAGATGAGCCACCCGGTACTCCTGTTCCGGTCGGACATCGAGCAGGGTCACCGTGCCCTGCTCGAGGGCGCTCCGCAGTGCATCACGCGATACCGGTTCCAGTGCGCCCTCGGCGTCCGAATCATCGAACAGGCGGCTGACCAGGCGTTCGGCCTCGGCCAGATTGCTTTCGGCCACTTCCCGGATCAACCCCATCAGGAGAACGATACGCTGGTCGGTCAGACGGTAGATCATCTGGCGGCCTTCCCGTCGCGCGGTGACAAGCCCGGCCCGGCGCAGTTGCTGCAGATGCTGGGAGGCGTTGGCCACGGACAGACTGGTGGCGGCTGCCAGGGAATCCACCGGCGCCTCGGTCTGGGCGAGGCGCTCGAGCAACTCCAGGCGATTGCCGTTGCCCAGGGCCCGGGCAACGATGGCCAGTGTGTCGAACAGTTCGTGCCGTGCGATAGACATGGGATCCCCTTTGGTTTACGTCAGGCAATGATACCCGCCTGGTTGACGGGACGTCATCCCATGATCCAATATTCTATTAAACGCTTGAATATTGCCCGGAGGATAATCGCTATGTATGCACTGGCGGAAGAGACCGCGCAAGCCGATCAGGTCCTGACTTTCTGATCGCCGCAGATCACGGAGGCAGCCGATGGCAGAACAGATTCTGGAAATGGAACCTCTCATACGGTTCGGCGCGCTGCTGGGTATGCTGGGGATCATGGCCGCCTGGGAAGTGCTGGCACCGCGACGCGCACTGACCGTAGGCAAGGCCTGGCGCTGGCTCAACAATGGCGGCATCATCATCACCGGTACCGTGTTGACCCGACTGGTGTTTCCCGCGGGTCTGGTGGGCCTGGGGCTGTTCGTGGAAGCTCAGGGCTGGGGCCTGTTGCAGTTGTTGGACCTGCCGCTGTGGGTGGTGGTGTTGATCGCTGTGGTGATACTGGACTTCACCGTCTGGGCGCAGCATGTCCTGTTTCATGCCGTGCCAGCGCTGTGGCGGCTGCATCGTATGCACCACGCGGACCTGGACTTCGACCTGACCACCGGGCTGCGGTTCCATCCTGTCGAACTGCTGCTTTCCTTTGGTATCAAGGCGATGGTGATTGTGGCCATCGGTGCGCCAGCGCTGGCCGTGCTGGTGTTCGAGCTCGTCCTCAGTTCCCTGGCCCTGTTCAATCATTCCAATGCCCGCATCGCCCCGGCCGTTGACAGGGTGCTGCGCTGGTTCATTGTGACGCCGGATTTCCATCGTGTGCATCACTCCTGGTACCCACAGGAAACCAATAGCAACTTCGGGTTCAACCTGTCGCTCTGGGACCGCTTGCTGGGCACCTACCGCGCACAGCCCCGCGACGGACACGAAGGCATGACCATCGGTCTGAAGCAGTTCCGCGACCCGTCCTGGGAGCGTTTTGACCGGATGCTGTGGCAGCCTTTCATATCCGATGACTCGCCGTATCCGCTGCCGCAGCGAGGCGGGCCAGGGAAAGGGCGGAAAACACCATGACGGACGATACTCATACGGATCCCCTCGAGCGACACGTGCACGGGATCGGAGCCAATCGCCAGCAATTCATCCACCAGTTGCTGCAGGTGTTCCTGGTCGGCCTGACCATCGGCATGATGCGTACCGTGGTGCCTGCGCTGGCCGAGTCGGAGTTCGGTGTGGCTGAAGGTTCCTTCATGATGCTGACCGCATTCGTGGTTGCGTTCGGACTGGTGAAGGGTGTGCTCAATTTTGTTGCCGGGCGCCTGGCGGAGCAGATCGGCCGGAAGAAGGTCCTGCTCATCGGCTGGCTTACCGCCATTCCCATTCCCTTCATGGTACTGCTGGCGCCTTCATGGAGCTGGATTGTTGCGGCCACGGTGCTGCTGGGGGTCAATCAGGGACTTTGCTGGTCGATGACCCAGACTGCCAAAATGGACATCACTCGGGCGGATGAGCGCGGTTTCACCATGGGCATGAACGAGTTTTCCGGCTACCTGGGGGTGGCCGTGGCGGGTGTGATCACCGGCTATATGGCCCTGGCACTCGGCCCCCGTATGGGCCTGTTTGTTTTTGGTGTGGTGGTCCTGGTGGTGGCCATCATTCTTACACTAGTGGCCGTGCGTGAGACCCGCGACTGGGCGCTGGCTGAGAGCGCACGGCATGCCAGCGGCCGTGATACCGGGCCCCGGGCGCGCTTGCCAGAGAATGTGTCCGAACAGCCGGGTACGGCGGAGATGTTTGCGTTGATGAGTTGGCGGGACCGGCGCATGGCCGCCTTCTGTCAGGCCGGTCTGGTGGAGAAGTTTGTCGATGCCCTGGTCTGGGTGTTCTATCCGGTATTCCTCCATCAGCAGGGCCTGGACCTGGCAGCCATCGGCTGGGTTGTGGGCATTTATGGCTTTGTCTGGGGCGGCTCGCAGTTCGTCACCGGGCGCCTGTCGGATCACGTCGGCCGGTTGTGGCCCATTGTCTGGGGCATGTGGCTTTGTGGTGGCGGTGTTGCCCTGACGCTGCTGGGCAGCGGTGTCCTGTGGTGGAGTTTTGCTGCCGCCGTGACCGGCTTCGGCATGGCATTGTTGTATCCCAATCTGAGCGCGGCGGTGGCGGACATATCCCACCCGGAGTGGCGCAGCTCCGCGATTGGCATCTACCGCTTCTGGCGCGACCTGGGCTATGGCATCGGTGCCTTGTGTTTCGGCCTGGTTGCGCATGTCACCGGGGCGGTCAACGGGGGATTCTGGTTTGTCAGCATCGCCATGTTGCTTTCCGGTGCACTGGTGCTGTGGTGGGGTGAAGAGACTCATCCGGGCCTTGCTTCCCGATGAAGGATTGTGACAGGAATCGGTCTGACCACTGGTTTGCCCATATATTCGTCATATATTGCGAGATGTATCGTAGATAAGTCATCTATTCGTAAGATATGGCGATTTCCGCCCTCCCTGGCAAAACGTTAACGTTAATACTTGGCGCCCTGCCACTCATCCGCGTCCTGTGGCGCACGTTAACGTTACGTGCCACTAACTGTTATATCAATGACTTGCAAGCCGGCGACCCGGATAATGATCAGCTTTCACCACGGGGCCATCCGTCCCGTTTTCTCGCGACAACATCGCAATGCCTCAACAGGGAGAAGTCATGAAAGCTGCTGCGATACCATTCGGGCCTGCGCATTTATTCCATGCGCTGGCTGCCACCGGTCTAGTCGGTCTCACTACCCTCTCCGCTCAGGCACAGTCGGCCGCCCAGGCCCAGCCGGGCGAAGTGGAAGAAATGCTGGTCATCGGTCAGCCCATCTCCACCCAGCGACTGGACCAGCAGAACCATGCAGGCAGCCGACTGGGCCTGACTGCCTTTGAAATCCCGGCCAGTGTTGATCTGATCACCTCTGAAGAAATTGCCGCCCGGGGGGACTACCGCGCCAATGAGGCCGTCACCCGAGCGGCGGGCATCTCCTCCAATGCCACACCGGGTAATGGCAACAGCTCGATTTCCTCGCGCGGATTCACGGGCAATGTGACCACGGTGAACACCTATGACGGTGCCCGGCTGTATGTCACTGCCGGCACGGTCACCTTCCCCGCCGACACCTGGACACTCGATCGGGTGGAAATCTTGCGTGGTGCCGGCTCAGTGATCAATGGCGTGGGCGCCATCGGCACCACGATCAACTATGTGCCAAAGGAGCCCCAGTTCGCTGATCCGGACTTCGAGATGCAAGTGGCCGCCGGCAGTTTCGAGACACGTCGCATCGCCGCTGGTGGTGGCGCCCGGATCAATGAGCAATGGGCCTGGCGACTGGACGGATCCCTTCACAGTAGTGACGGCTTCGCCGATAACGCCAGCGAGGAGCGCAAGGTTATTGCCGGCTCCCTGCTGTTCCAGCCCAGCGAGGATTTCCGGGCCAAACTCAGTATCGACTACGCCGATATCGACGACGCGCCGTTTTGGGGTACACCACTGGTCGACGGGCGTGCCAGCAAATCACAGCGCCGCAACAACTATAACTACCGTGATGCCTTCGTGACCTACGAGGACCTGTGGACACGGCTCAACGTGGAGTGGAAGCTCGCGCCCGGCATCACCTTCCGCAACGACAGCTACCATATTGATGCCGAGCGCGAGTGGCAGAATCTGGAGGAATACTACTGGAATGCCGAGGACAACAGCATCGACCGCATGTTCTACCTGGGTATCCGTCACGACACACAACAGATCGGCAATCGAAGCGAGCTGCTTTTCGAGAACGAACTCGGCAACGGAGTGAGCAACCGCTTCAACATCGGTGCCGAGATCAACCGCATCGACCTGGACTATCACAACAACTTCAGCACCGGCGGATTCGGTGTGTCCGACACTGTGCCGCTGAACGATTTTGATCCCGGTACGCTGCCGCAAGACAGCAT
>PWQG01000294.1 GCA_003556835.1 Gammaproteobacteria bacterium | reverse complement strand
GATGTTCAGCACACCAATACCGCCGGCAAAATCGATCATCCGATTGCCATCGGCGTCCCATACTTCGGCATTTTCCGCACGATCCGCGAATAGCTCATTGGGACTGGCGGCTCCCGCTGCCACGTATTTTTCTTTCAGTGCCTGTAACTCTGCATTCGTCATACTGGTACTCTCTGTTTTGCTTATTGGCGGATTACAACAGATCGATCTACTCCAAGTCTGTTCCTTCGGACCCTGATTACGCACATTGTCCACTGCCGGACCTGCTCGTGCCTTGCCGGGCAAGTCAGTGATTTCATAACAGTATACCGGTCACCCCCTTCAATCAATGAGAACGGGTCAACCATTTGCCAGGCTATGGCATCGACGGTTTCCGCGAAGAGAAATCCAGGATCGCCGAGGTCACGGCCTGGATGAAAGGTGACGGCATCTGCGGATAGATGGGCAGGGAGAGGCATTGGCTTGCCAGCCGCTCCGTGACTGGTAGTGCTCGCGCAGCAAAGGAACCCTGAAGCGCCGGTTGCTGATGCAGGGGCCTGGGATAATGAATGGCGCAGGGGATGCTGCGATCCTGCAGGCATTGCATCAGTGCATCGCGCCGTCGACACAGGATCGTGTATTGATTGTAGACGTGACGACCGTATACATTCGCCGATGGTGTGGTCACCGCACTCCCGGCCAATTGCGCGGTGTACTGTGCGGCGATGTTGCGGCGCTCACGATTCGCTCGCTCAAGATGGCGCAGTTTGATACGCAAAACGGCTGCCTGGATCTCGTCCATCCGGCTATTGATACCCAGGAGTTCGTGCTGGTAGCGTTGATGACTGCCATGGTTACGCAGGGCCCGCAGCCGCTGGGCACTGTCCCGGGAATGAGTCACCACAAGCCCGGCATTACCGTATCCACCCAGATTCTTGCTCGGATATAAACTGAAACAGCCAAAGTCACCACAGGCACCTGCGGCAAGATGCTTCAATTCGCCCCGCAGGCTTGCACCAAAGGCCTGGGCGCTGTCCTCGATCAATACCAGCCGGTGTTTCCGGCTCAGCGCGCGGAGCGAATTCATATCCGCAGGTTGTCCGTACAGATGGACCGGCAAAATGGCGCGCGTGCGAGGCCCGATGGCTGCGGCCACCTGTTCCGGATCCAGGGTCCAGCTGCGTGGATCTACATCCACAAAAACCGGAGTGGCACCAGTTTCGACGATTGCGCTGGCCGTCGCGATGAAGGTGAAGGCCGTGGTGATGACTTCGTCGCCTGCCCCGATGCCGGTGGCCATCAATGCCAGACGCAATGCATCCGTTCCCGAGCTGCAGGCCACGGCATGGGGCACGTCGAGAAAGGCGGCCATTTCCGCTTCGAGTGCGTCGACCTCCGGGCCATCCACGAAACTGCCACTGCGCAGCACCTCAAGCACGGCCGCACTGATCTCCTCCTCCAGCAAGCTGTACTCGCTCCGCAGATCGAGCATCGGTACGCTGAGGATCTCATCAGGGGCAAGTCGCCGGTCCCGCGTGCTCATCGGACGGCCCGAAGGGTCGGCTGCAACACATCCGTGATCTTCAATGCGATTTCCAGAGCTGCCAGACCATCTTCCCCATCTACCGAAACGGGGGCGCCAGACTGTATGGCTTCGAGGAAGGCCTGGATCTCCAGCAGGAGCAAATCCTGGTCACCCAATCGGGTGATCCGGTTATTGAGTGCGGGCACGCCGGGATACAGCTCGCCCTCCCCCAGACGGCAGACCGAAATGGTCTTCTCAAGGAAATCGAGCGAAATATAGGCATCTTTCTGGAAAATCCGCATTTTCCTCTCCCGTTTCTGACTGACACGACTGGCCGTGATATTAGCGATACAGCCGTTGGCAAACTCGATACGGGCATTAGCAATGTCGGTGGTCGAGGACAGGACCTGCGCGCCATTGGCTCGAAGGGAGCGTACGGGCGAATCCACCAGGGACAGCGTGATATCGATATCATGGATCATCAGATCGAGCACCACGTCGACATCGGTCGAGCGTAGCGAGAAGGGAGCGAGTCGGTGACTCTCGATGAACCGGGGTTCGACCTGTTCGGCAGCCAGCTGCATAAGTGCCGCATTGAAGCGTTCCAGATGACCGACCTGCAGCACCATCCCCCGTTCATGTGCCATATGATTGAGGCGCTCGGCCTCGGCGACCGTAGTGGCCATCGGCTTCTCCACCAATACATGGCTGCCATGATCGAGGAAATCCAAGGCAATGGGATAGTGAAGCACGGTGGGTACCGCAATGCTGACTGCCTCCACTTCACCCAGCAATTCGCGATAGTCGGTCATCGCCCGGCAACCACATTCCGCCGCCACGGCAAGGGCAACGTGAGCCGAGGTATCCACTACAGCCACGAGTTCGGCATTTTCCAGCGCCGCGTACTTCAAGGCATGAAATCTGCCAAGGTAACCGACACCGATGACAGCGCATCGCGTTCTCTTCATCTCCGTCTGGCCAGCTCAATCCCTGTAAGAAACCCACCCGAATCAGAGGGCTATTAAATCATTCTTGCCTTCAAGATGCATGAGAGTCAACTGCTATCAACGGTTCTCCTGCGCCGGTACCCATGTTTACGGATTGATTCACTTGCGTCGTCCGCTGACCAGCAGGAACTCCCTCTGGATATGAATCCCGGCGTCCGATGCATAGTGGGCATGGTAGCGATCCATGTCCTGCCTGAACGCCTCCCGGTCATCCCCGGAAAGTTGTTGCACCACCTGCCGGATCGGTCCAAAGCCCTGTGCATACCATTCCCAGGCATCCTCCACGTCGTCAAAGTAATGGTTGTTGATGCCTGATTCGAACCACAACTCAAAGTCCTCTCCCAGCAGCTCACGGACATGATCGCGATCACCCCAGTCGAGCGGGGAAGGTTCGGGAGCCGGACCACCACTGTGCTTTCCGATCACTTCAAAAAAGTCTCGGACGGCACCATCAGCCTCCCATACAGCGAGTGACAGCCTTCCTCCAGGGCGACAGACCCGCGAGAGTTCACGGGCCGCCTGCGCATGGTCGGCGGCAAACATCACCCCGAATGTGGAAATGATGCCATCGAAACTGGCATCGTCGAAGGGAAGCTGTTCGGCATCCGCCTGCTGGAAGCGGATCTTCGGCTGCAGGTGGCCTGACAGTTGCTCCGCTGCGCGCAGCAACTCCGGTGCGATATCCACTGCGGTCACCTGCGCCCCCGCCCGGGCCACGTTACGAGCCGTCCAGCCGGTACCGGTGGCGATATCCAGAATATGCTGACCCTGACGCGGGTTCAGCCTCTGCGTAGCGTGAGCCAGGGCATCGGATACCCCAAAGCTGATATTGTCATAGTCAATCCCACCAAGATCCCAGGTACGGGCAGCCTCCTCGTGGTGAGGCTGGATCGGGGCCCTGTCGTGTCTGGCTGTGGAATGCAGTTCGCTCATAATCACCTCCAGATTTCGTCAAATGTCTGGCGCTGCGATCCAGCACAGAATGACTGGACCGACTGCCATATTATATAGACCGATCGTCATATCCTGTCAATAGTGGTAAAAAGCGTCCATGGGCACAGATACCAGAACACGAATGATAGAAACCACCCTGCGGTTGATCCAGATTCGCGGCCTGCATGGCGTGAGCCTGAACGACATTCTCAACGAGAGTGCGGCTCCGCGCGGCTCCCTGTACTTCCATTTCCCCGGCGGCAAGGAAGCACTGGTGCTGGAAGCAATGCAGGCAGGGATTACGGAAGCTTCACAGGTCCTCAGGCAGTGCCTGGACCAGGCCGGACACCCCTCGGATGGGGTGCGCGCATTCTTCCAGGCCGCCACAACGGAAATGGCCGACTCCGACTACACCTTTGGCTGTCCGGTGGCCCCGATCATCCTGGATGCACCCGGTGTCTCCACAGAACTGGCCGCCGCATGCCGGGCAGCTCTCGATCAGTGGACGGTCATGTACCGCGACAAGCTGGTCAGTGCCGGACTTAGCGCCAACCGGGCGAACCGGCTGGCCCGCATGATTGTCGCAGGACTAGAAGGCGCTCTGATGATGGCCCGCAGTTACCGGGATACCTCGGTAATCACCGAGGTGGGAGACGAGCTGGCTGATCTCATCAGTGCCGTGTCAGATTGATCCTGGAAAGGGATGCCCGGCACAAGTGAAAGAGGCCGCCGGCTCAAAAAACAGCCGCAGCTGGCGACCGGCCTCGCCTCCATGCATGAAACTCAAGCAAAACGGGGCAATGGCATGGGCCTCGACTGTGACAATCTGCCGCAGGAAGTCGCTTGCCCTGTGCCCCGCTTTGCTCTTTAATACGCCCGCCGAATGAGAATCAAAAAATTTCGATCAGCGGGTATCCAACATGTTCCCCTCCAAGACCTCGAGCCGCTTCAGCTTACTGCTGGCCACGCTACTGTTATCCCTTTCCAGTATAAGCGGTCACGCCCAGAATCAACCTCCGGGCCCGTCCGTGACCATTCCTGTTCTGGAGCGCGAGCCCACGTTTGAGGATTTCCGCGGCATGAAAGCAGCCAGCCCGTTGGCACAACAGATGGCACGGGTGGACGCCTTCGTGCAACGCGAGCCGGTGGACGACGCCCT
>PWQG01000127.1 GCA_003556835.1 Gammaproteobacteria bacterium | reverse complement strand
TTCGACATGACCGCATAGGCGGCGACATCGATCGCAAAGACCCCGGCCAGCTGCTCCAGGCGCTCGACGATCCAGCCCCGCCGATGCTCGTAATTGCGCCCCGTGACGGTGTCTTCACCGCACAGGAACGCGCGCCGTACGCAGCGGGAGATCACGTGGTACCACGGGGTGGCGTCCAGAGAGACCAGGGATGAGCGGGGATAGGGCATGGTGGAACTCCGAGGGCGGCGGCTAGGTTGTCTCGGGAGCTCCGCACCCCGGGGTTACCACCGGCGCTCGTCCCGATAGGGGACTGATGGCTGAACATCAGATCTATCTCCTTGTTAAATAAGCATGCGACTTCGAGTCGCACAATGTGGCTGTCCCATTTTTTGCCCTCAACCTAAGTGAAAGTCTAATTCTTGTTGCCCACTTATTTCTCTCGCGCGTCCTACGCAGCTACAAAGGAAAGGTCAGCCATAGGCCGCCAACCATCCCCCAGTTGCCCGCGATGAACCACGCCCAGAACGAGCGCCCCGCCTGGTAGCGGAGCAGTAGCAAGTTGAAGGCAATGGTCAGCGGCAATAGGACCCTGGTATAGGCAATGAATTCGGCCCAAACAGCGGGCCCGATCAGGAGCGCCAGCGCCGCGAAACCGATACCGAAGCCCCACAGCGGCTCGTTGGGGCGCCAGCGAAGCAGCAGGTAAGAGGCTTGTACCGCCAAGCAAAGAGGGGCCGCAAACTCGATCAAGTACCTGATGAGCCGGACAGTAGGCACTCCGTCATTGGCGCTGGCCAAGAGAGCCGCTGCGGTCTGCATCTTGTCCCACCATGCCAGGCTGGGCAGGGCGAAATTGCCCATCCCGGCTGGTGAGCCGGATGGAATTCGCCAGAACACATAGGCAGCCCACGCTGCCACAGGTGCCAGCAAGATGATGGCCAGGCCAATACGTTGCGGCCAGCAGGAACTTCGAAAACGCGGCCAGAATGCCGCGATCGACAGTATCGAAGTGTCCTTGACCAGCGCAGAGAATCCCATGAACCAGGGCGCTGTTCGCGCATGCCCGGAGGCGTGGACGGCCACCAGGCCCAATACCGCGGCTGGCAGGTCGGTAAGCGCACGGTCCATGGAGACCACCACTCCACTGGACCACAAGAGTGCCAACACCGTTGCCAAGCCCCGCACGGAGTAGTGCAGGTACCGAAAAATCAGCAGCCACGCCAGAACCATCCAGAATGCGAAATTCAGCAGACTGTAGGCAGCCAGAACAACGGCAGGGTTGCCCATGCCCAATGTCGCGGCCAGCAACGGCAGTCCGATGCGTCGGGCGCGGTAGCTGGGGTTGTCCAGCGCCTCTGTCATTGCCGGATCGGCTAGAGTCGGGTGCAGCGCCATCTGGGCGTAAAACTGCCCGTCGTAACCATCCGTGCTGAAAACCGGAGGATTCAGTGCCCGCAGTTCGGCAAGCTGGCCTGGCTGGAACACCTCGCCGAAGCGTGGAAAGGCCAACAACCCGCCTTCTTGCCAGTTACCCCAGAACACGGCAAGCGGCACCAGGGCCGCCACCAGCAGCACGCTCAGCCTCCAGTGCATCGGCGCAGCGCCGGATTCAATCCCCATCGGCACCCTCGCCATGTGCGGACAGGAGTTGGTCAAAGTATACGATTGTCTTCTCCAGCCCCGCCGCCAGCGGCGTGGCCGGTGCCCAATCAAGCTGCTCTCGGGCCACACGGATGTCTGGGCAGCGCTGGCGAGGATCATCGGTAGGCAACGGCTTGAAGCTCAGCGGTCCCTTGGTCCCGGTCAGCTCCCGAACCAGCACGGCCAACTCCAGCATGCTGCATTCCTGGGGATTGCCCAGGTTGACGGGGCCAGTCAATGCAGCGTCGCTAGCCATCAGCAGAAGACAGCCTTCGATCATATCGTCTACGTAGCAGAAGGATCGCGTCTGCAACCCGTCGCCGTACAGGGTCAGTGGCTGACCCGTGAGGGCCTGAACGATGAAGTTCGACACCACGCGGCCGTCGGCCGGATGCATGCGCGGGCCGTAGGTGTTGAACAACCGCGCAACCTTTATCTCCAACCCGTGCTGGCGGTGGTAGTCGAAAAACAGCGTCTCCGCACAACGCTTGCCTTCGTCATAGCAAGCCCTTGGACCGATCGGGTTCACCCGGCCCAAGTAATCCTCAGCCTGCCGTTTGCAGTCCGGATCGCCGTAGACCTCACTGGTGGATGCCTGGAAGATCCGCGCACCCAGTCGCTTGGCCAGGCCAAGCATATTGATCGCGCCGTGGACGCTGGTTTTTGTGGTCTGAACTGGGTCATGTTGATAGTGGACCGGGGAGGCCGGGCAGGCCAAGTTGTAAATGCTGTCGACCTCTACATACAGCGGAAAGGTCACGTCATGGCGCAGAAATTCAAAACGTGGGTGAGGTAGCAAATGCGCGACATTGCCCTTGCGGCCGGTATGGAGATTGTCGGCGCAGAGGACTTCGTGGCCGCCCGCAATCAGCCGGTCACACAAGTGCGACCCCAGAAAGCCGGCGCCGCCAGTGACCAGAATGCCCCGGGTAATCCCCGGCACCCGCACGGGTTCTGACTCTGATACCATTCTCTAAAAACCCCGCATTGGACTCTGATCGGTGAAGCTTTCCGTTATCATACCCTGCTACAACGAAGTGACCACCATTGGATCAGTGCTGGACGCGGTGTGGGTGTCGCCCCACCCGGACAAGGAGATCATCGTGGTTGATGATGGCTCCAGCGACGGTACGCGAGCGCTATTGCAGGAAGAGTTGGCCGGCCGCTATCACCAGCTGATTCTGCAGCCGCGCAACCAGGGCAAGGGCGCGGCCCTTCGAGCGGGAATCCGCGCAGCCACGGGGGATTTGGTGATCATCCAAGACGCCGATCTGGAGTACGACCCCAACGAATACCCTGCGCTCGTCCAGCCAATTGCCCAGGGTCGGGCCGATGTGGTCTACGGCTCCCGCTTCATCGGCGCAGCACCTCATCGCGTGCTGTATTTTTGGCATCGTGTGGGGAATGGGTTTTTGACCTTGCTGTCCAACATGTTTACCAACCTCAACCTAACCGACATGGAAACCTGCTACAAGGTTTTTCGTCGGGAGATCATCCAGAGCATTCCTATCGAAGAGAATCGGTTCGGCTTTGAGCCGGAAATCACGGCCAAGGTCGCGCGAATGAACTGCCGCGTTTACGAAGTAGGCATCGCCTACCATGGACGCACCTACGTCGAGGGGAAGAAAATCGGCTGGAAGGACGGGATACGAGCGATTTACTGTATTTTCAAATACAACCTCTTCCGACCTTAGAGCGGCCGATGGGACAGTTACTTCGCTACTTCTGGGTCGGAAGCTGCGCGGCGCTGCTCGATCTGATCTTTTTTCTTCTGTTTCACAACGCCTTAGGCCTCAATTACCTCGTTGTGGGCATAGTCGGTTTCATCTTGGCGACCCTGTTGAACTACCTGCTCAGCGTTCACTGGGTGTTCACCAGCGGGATCCGCTTCGGGCGTAGGCTGGAAATTGCCTCGGTCTATGGTGTGAGCCTGGTGGGGCTTGCGCTGCATGCACTTGTACTGTTCACGTTGGTCGAACACATGGATGTGTCGCCACTTGCCGCCAAGGTGCTGGCCACCGGGCTGGTCTTTTTCTGGAATTTTTCGGCCCGGCGCTATTTTGTCTTCGCACCGAAGAGGTCGAACGACTGATCAGGCGAATATGGTAGCCTAAAGGGAGGAAGGAGCAAGAGGGGCAGGATTGTGAGAGTTATCCTGGCGGTCGATTCGATCCATCGACCGCTCACCGGTATTGGGCGATACGCTTGGCAGCTTTGCCAAGGTCTCAAAGAAAGCCCGGAGATCAGCAGTCTGGAGTATGTTTCGCACGGCCGCTGGGTGGATGACCCCGCCGGGCTACTTGAGCCCGGGCCGGCGAGTACGGCACAATCGGCACGCAAGATGCTGGCCGGATCGCGCATCGCGACAACAGCCTACACCATGCTGATGCCGGCTCTCATGCGCTGGCAGTTGCGCCAGCGTCGCGAATGCCTGTTCCACTCGCCGAACTTCTTTCTGCCCCCCTTTCCCGGTGCCGCGATTTCCACCTTCCATGATCTGTCGATTTACGATCATCCTGAATTCCATCCGCAGGCTCGCGTAAGCTTCATGCGTCGAGAAATCCCCAAGGCACTGCGCCGGGCCCGAATGCTGATTGCCGTCTCGGAGTTTACGCGCCGGCAAATCATCGAGCGTTTTGACTGGCCCGAGGAGCGAATAGTCACGGTGCTGCAGGGCGTTGACTCGGATTTCGGACTCGAGGAGTCTCTCAACCACGACTCAATTCTCGAAAATCTTGGGCTTCAGCCCAAGGGCTACACGCTTTGCGTGTCGACCATCGAGCCTCGAAAGAATCTAGACCGCCTCATCAATGCTTACAATGTCTTGCCACCTTCATTACGGGATGACTTCCCCCTGGTCCTGGTTGGCGAACAAGGCTGGCGCAGCGAGCATACTCATCTCTTGATCAAGCAGGGGGTGAAAGACGGCTGGCTTCACTACCACGGTTATTTACCTGAAACACAACTACGTCTTGTCATGC
>PWQG01000456.1 GCA_003556835.1 Gammaproteobacteria bacterium | reverse complement strand
CCAACAGAGCCAACTGGATCCGGCAACAGGTGTGTCCAACCGTGAACAGTTCTTCCGCTTGCTCGATGCCCGCCTGAACCTGGACGACAGCGCCGTGCAGGATGCCGTGCTGCTGCTGCGCGTCACCGGCCTGCAGGCACTCAACACAAAGCTGGGACGGGCTGCCACGGATGAATGGATACTTGCCCTGCTGGAACGCTTCCGGGGTGCCCTTGATTCCAGTGCGGATCGCCACACCCAGTATACAATCGGTCGACTGAACGGCAGCGATTTCGTGATCCTGCTGCACAACACCGACTTTCTGCAGGATCTGTCGGACTCCTTGTGGCAAGCGGCAACCGCTCTTGTGGAGGAGCAGGACCTGGAGGGTGAGTACCCCCTTGCCCTGGTCGGCAGCTACTGCCATCCCGGCGAGCAACGGGCCCGACTGATGGCCCGCCTCGACGACCTGCTGGCCAATGCCGAACAGGCTCCGGCCCAGCGGCTGCTGCTCGCGGATGAACGACAGAACGCGCCTCTGTTCCCGGACGCCAGCAGCTGGCGGCAGGCACTGGAACAGGCGATCGCTGACAAATCCGTGTTCCACGCCTGTTATCCGGTGATCACCGACCGGGGCGCGGTTTATCACGAGGAAGCCATGCTGCGCTTGCATCTTGCCGGGCGTGAAGTTTCGGCGGGAGCGGTGATCGGCTGGGCCCGTCGATTGAACCTGCTGCCAAAACTGGATCTCCAGGTGCTGGACAGTGTCCTGCAGGCACTGGTGGAGAACCCGAAGCGGGTCATGGCAGTCAACGTGTCGGTGGAAAGCCTGTGCAACGGAGCCAGCCACGTGGAAATCATCCACCGCATCGAAAGCCTGGGTCGCAAGGTGAGCCAACGTCTGTCGCTGGAGCTCAATGAGCAGGTCGCCGTGCAGCACCCGGCCCTTTTGTCCTCCTTCACGTCCGCCGTGAAGGATCATGGCGTCAAGGTCGGGTTGCAGTCGGCCGGCAAGAACATCCCGGCCGTGCCGGGGCTGGAGATGCTGGGACTGGACTACATGAAGGTGGACGCCTCACTGATACAGCACCAGGATGACGATGTGCAGAGCCTGCTGCGTGGCCTGTGCAAACTGGGGCACTCACTGGGACTGACCATGATCGCAGAGGGTGTGTTGGCGGAAACCGACCGGCGCGCACTGACGGAAATGGGCTTCGATGCCTTCACCGGGCCTGGCGTCCGGGAGAACTAGAGCGCCATGCAGCCGTTACCGTAATATCCGCATGTCCCACTAGGGCATCATGTCATCGTTCTCGTCATCGTCCACCAGATCAAGATGGCGGACATGCTGACGCAGGCTCTTGCGTTGCAGCAGCTTCTGCCGCGCCGCTTCCGGTAATTCGGTGAACTGGATGATGCCCTTGTCCGTCAGCAGGTCGATGATGTCTTCCAGTACCCGGACCAGTTCCACGTCGGATGAACGCAACTGTTGCGCCGACTCGCTGATCCCGGCCTGATCCCCGGCGGCACCCTGCAGAAAGTCCTGCAGCCCGGCGTCATCGGCCTCCAGCTTCTCATCGAAACCGGCTTCCGGCACGGCGCTGACGGCCACGATCCTTCCTCCTGAATCCCGCTTCACATACATGCCGTGCTCCCTATTTCTTTCGGGCGCGGTTGTCTTCCCGCGTCATCAGGATCAGTTGCAGACGATCGTGGATGCCGAGCTTGCCGAAAATGGAGGTCAGGTGTTCCTTCACCGTGCGCACGGTGATGTGCAGTTGCTCGGCAACTTCGCGATTGCTGAGCCCGGTGGCCACCACCTCGGCTACCTGCAGCTCGCGTTTGCTCAGCTTCTCCTGCCATACGGCCGGCGACTGCGGTTCGGGCAGGGCTCCCGAGATGATTCCCAGCAGTCGACTCAACATGGGCGCTGCGATCCAGAGCGCACCCTGTGAGACGGTATTGGCCGCCTGTTCCAGTTGCACCGGATTGGCCAGCGCCTCGATGTATCCGCGGGCGCCCGCCTCCAGGGACTTCTGCATCTCCGGCAGGCCGGTCAGCTTGCTCAGCACAATGACCGGGCAGTGTGTACTGTAGTGTCGCACCAGCTGGTTCCAGTCCGGCACACTGCTCAGAATCCAGACCATGACCCGGCTTTCATCGCCGGGCACTGCGGGTGGCTGGCCACCCTCAAAAGGCACTACCGAAACATTGTCCAGCCCCTGTTGCCAGTTGGGGGCCTGGAAGTCCTTTTCCGTCAGAATCAGATGGTGCAGGCTCATGATGTCATCGTTCCGTCAGTGCCATGGAGCCGGCACGCAGTATCGGCTTGAGGAGATATTCCATCACCGTACGCTTGCCGGTGATGATGTCCACCTGAGTGGTCATGCCGGGAATGATTAACAGATCTTCGTCAAAACCACCCGGTTCGGTAATCAGACGCACCAGATAATAGGTGTTGTCCTGTTCATCGGTGATGGTATCCGCACTGATGTGTTCGACCCGCGCGGAGAGTCCCCCGTAAATGGAGAAATCATAGGCCGTGAGGCGAATGGTAGCTTCCTGCTGCGGGCGGATGAACGCAATATCACGGGGATGTATACGGGCCTCGATCATCAGCTGATCGTCCAGGGGCACGATATCCACCACGTCCCGACCGGGTGTGAGCACACCACCAACCGTATTGATGTGCAGTCTCTGCACGGTACCACGAATGGGCGAACGGATCTCGGCCTGACGCACCATGTCTTCCAGGCCCTGGCCGGCCTGGGTCAGGGCATCCAACCGACCGCGTGATTCGGAAAGCTGGTTCTGCCAGCGGTTGATCATGGTCAGCTCCACCTCGCGCTTGCGATTGCGAGCCTCGGTGACGGCCGCCTCACTGCGGGCAACCGCCGCCTGGGCCCGACTCAGTTCGCCTTCAATGGTGGCCACCTGCCGTTCCAGACGCAGCACATCCACATCCGACACCGCGCCACTGTCAAGCAGTGGCCGCGTGACTTCCAGCTCCCGCTGGGTCGGACGCAGGGTATTGGTGTACTGTCGGACGGCCGCACGTGCTTCTTCCAGCTCCTGCTGGCGCTGTTCAATCTGGCTCTCGTAGACGGACTGCTGCTCGGTCAGCTCCTCAAGACTGGAGCGATACAGGCGTTGTTCATGCCGCAGCAGCTCGGGCGCCTCCTCGGACACCTCCGGAGGGAAAATCGGTTCGGTGCCGGTCACCAGGGCCGCCAGGCGAGTGACCTCTGCAGTCAGGGCCAGGTACTGGGCCCGGCTTTCCCCCAGGGAAGCGGCGAAACGGATCGGATCCACCCGCACCAGCAGATCACCCTGGTCGACGATCTGACCTTCGCGCACCAGGATGTCCTCTACCATACCACCATCAAGGGACTGCAGGGTCTGCAACTGCCGCGAGGGAATCACTCGGCCATCACCACGGGTGATCTCGTCAATCTCTGCCAGCGACGCCCAGACAATCAGGGCCACCAGGGCCAGAAACACACCGTACAACAGGGTGCGGGCACGGAGCGGCTCCTGCATGATGCGCGCCCACTCCGTGTCAGACACCCAGTCGGCGCGACCGGACGTCTGCACCCAACGCCCGAACAGCCGGTCGATCAGACCGGAGCGCTTTTTTGTGGCTTTTTGCAGATTGCCAAGCTTTTCGAACTGTTTCTGTTCAAAAGTCTTGTTGTCCGCTGCTTTCTTGCCGCTCTGTTTCTGTACTGCCATCAGCGTGCTCCACTGACCCGGCCCTGCTTCAGGGCCTCCATCACCGTCTCTTTGGGGCCGTCTGCCACGATCTTGCCGCGATCGATGACCACCAAGCGTTGTGCCAGTTGTAACAATGAACTGCGATGCGTCACCAGGATCATGGTCTTGCCCCGCGACTCTTTCGCCAGGTTTTTCTTGATCTCCTCTTCACTGGTATGGTCCAGCGAAGCCGTGGGTTCGTCCAGGATGAAGACCGGGGGATCATTGAGAAGTGCCCGGGCGATGCCGACCGACTGGCGCTGACCGCCCGAAAGCTGCTGGCCGCGCTCCCCCACCGGCATGTTGATGCCTTCCGGATGATGCCGGATCATCGCCTCCAGCCCCGCCAGTCGCGTCACACGAAGCAAATGCTCACTGTCCTCGTTGGGCGAAGTCAGCAGGATATTATGTTTCAGGGAACCCTGGAACAGGCTCACCTCCTGGGGCACATAGCCGACATTGCGTCGCAGCTGGGTGATATCCAGTTGCCGCATGTCGATGCCATCAATCAGCACGCTGCCCTGGCTGGGCTGGTACAGGCCCATGATCAGCTTCTCCAGGGTACTTTTGCCGGAGCCGTTTTTGCCCAGGATGGCCACATGCTCACCCTCACGGATCTTGAGATTGATATCCGTCAGCGCCTGTTGCTGGGCATCCGGATAGGCGAAACTGACATTGCGGAACTCGATATCGCCGCGGATCATCGGCCGATCGATCTTCTCGTCGGTTTCCTCGTATTCAACCGGGCGCTCCATGAGCGACTCCAGCACTTCCATCGAAGTCGCTGCCTGATGATAGTGTGCCAACAGTCCCGCGGCCTGGCTGATCGGAGCCATGGCCCGGGAGGACAGCAGGTAGGCGGCAATCAGCCCGCCCTG
>PWQG01000427.1 GCA_003556835.1 Gammaproteobacteria bacterium | reverse complement strand
TGAAGGCGTAGTCGGTATCGCGGTTTTCATGGGCGGGGCCAGTACACCGAGCCGGGCGGTGGTCCAGAGTGCCGGCACTGCCTATCGCCTCTCGGCACGCGACTTGAAACGTGAGTTCAGCAATGATCCCGACGTGCGCATGCTGATGTTGCGCTACACGCAGTGCCTGATCACCCAGATGGCACAGACGGCCGTATGCAATCGGCACCACACCATCGACCAGCAGTTGTGCCGCTGGCTGCTGCTATCCCTGGATCGCCTGCATGGCAATCACCTGACCATGACCCAGGAATTGATCGCCAACATGCTGGGGGTCCGGCGGGAGGGCGTGACCGAGGCGGCCGGCAAGCTGCAGAAGATGGGCGTGATCGAGTATCGCCGCGGACGCATCACGGTGCTGGATCGTCCCGCACTGGAGAAGCTGAGCTGCGAGTGTTATGGCGTGGTCAAGCGTGAGACCGACAGGCTGATGGTGCGGGAAAAGTATTGATCGTATTGCATTGCGCTTTGCGTGGATCCGTTCAGAAATCCCCGAACAGATCGTGATAGTCCTGATTTTGTCGTGTGTTTAGTGAGATAACGCACAGACTGGCTTGCTTGATCCCCCCATGCTGGCTCCCAATACAGTGCCACGAGCTGTCCGTTTCGGCAGCAATTCATGGGAGCCGACATTGCCGCAGCGATCATCCCAGCCTGCAACTAACCGACTGATCGACAGTTTGCAGGAGTTGCAGCGTCAAGATTTTCTTTCTGAATGCAGCCCGGTGGACTTGCAGTTCGGACAGCCAATGGGTCTTCCCGGTGGTCCGATCAGGAAGGTCTATTTTCCGCTTACTGCTTTCATTTCGCGAGTGACACCGGTTGACCGGCACCCGCCGCTGGAGGTCGGCTTGATTGGCAACGAAGGCATGTTGGGCGAAACACTCTGGCTGGGGCAGGATCGGCACCCGACGCAGGTGCTTGTCCAGGGGTCCGGCACGGCCCTGGAAATGAGCGCAGCCCAGTTCCTCCGCCAACTCAAGGAAAGTCCTTCACTGGCGCCCACGGTCTCCCGTTACCTGTTCGTATTGATCGAGCAGCTGGCCCAGAATGCAGCCTGTCAGGCGTTTCATGAACTCAGGGAGCGCCTGGTACGCTGGCTGCTGATGACACACGATCGGGCGCCCGGCGACCATCTCGAACTGACTCACCAGTTTCTGTCGGACATGTTGGGCGTACGACGTAGCGCAGTGACGATCGCCGCCAGTGATTTGCAATACCGTAGACTGATCCGCTATGCCCGCGGGCATATACAGATCCTGTCCAGAGCCGGACTGGAAGAAATGGCCTGCGAGTGTTATGCGGCTTCGGTACGGGCATACGAGCGTCAGTTTTCTGATGCGCCGGTTCCGCTATGTGGTCAAGCGGGAAATTCAGCGGATTCCCGGCCGGCGGCCGTTTGAAGTTGGGGTGATTTTCCTGCTGGCACCCGGCAGGAATTCAAAGACCGTTTCGCCCCGAAAGCGAAGCGTGGGCGAACGTCAGGCAAAAGACTCACTCATCACGCAAGGGCTTTTCCAGTTCTTTCGCTCGGGTAACATCGACCAGGGTAATCACCACCCCGTCAATCACATCATCCAGGCGCCGGTAGGGCATGATTCGAGTCTCGAACCAGTGCTGGTCCGATGACTGGACCTGTTTCTCGGTGGGCTTGAGTTTGCGCAGGGTTTCCCTGGCATCGTGCTGCAGGTCAGGGTAGTCGAGTTTGGTGGTCAAGTCGCTCAGGGGGCGGCCGATGTCGCTTTCGCGCAGGCTGATGATGCCGGCGGCACGGTCGGTAAAACGGCGTACGTTCAAGTCCTTGTCGAGGAAGAGAATCGCGATTTCAACGATGTTGAGTACATTCTGCATGTCGCTCTGGGCCAGCATCAGGTCATCCAGCTTGCTCTGAAGTTCACTGTTGATGGTCTGCAGTTCCTCGTTCATCGACTGCATTTCTTCTTTCGATGTCGTCAGTTCTTCGTTGGTTGATTGCAGTTCTTCGTTGGTTGATTGCAGTTCCTCGTGTGCGTCCTGGGCTTCCTCGCGGTGAGTACGGGACTCCTCGCGCAGGGCCTGAATCTCGTCCTGGTAGTGTTTCTGGCCCAACGCCGTTGCCTGCGATCCTTTTCCCTTTTTCGACACTGATTCAGTAATGGGGTCTGCAACATCCCGGAAAACCACGATGGTCAGGCCGCGTAGATTGGCTGGTTCCTGCAGGGCCTGGACAGTCACATCCAACCGCTGTACCCCGCCATTGGTTCGGACTTCCAGTCCATGCAGGTTGATCGGGGCGGTTCCGGTGGCCGCCTGCTCGATTGCCTTTGCCAGGGGGCGCCTCAGTCCATCGCGGGCCATTGCATGAATGTTCCAGTTGGCCTTGCCGGCGGCCGGCTCCAGATAATTGCCGGTACGGCCGCTGATGTAGACGATATCGGCATCACGATTCAGTACCACCGCGGCGGGTGCGTAGACCTGCAACAAGAGCCGGTCGGCGGCTGCCTGCAGGCTGTCGGTGGACTGGCTGGGGGGCGCGGGTGTTTTCACGTCGGTCTCCGTGGCGATTCCCGATATCGGAGGATAGGAATGGAGCAGGAAATCAGGTCTCCTGGCATAAGCATGGCCCTGGCGCCGGAACAGCCGCAGCTTGGGGTGGGCCGGCGTGAACAAGTGGCTGAGGCGGCCGATACCTTCGGCACTGCCCAGCAGCAGCAGGCCTTCCGGGCGCAGGCTGTAATGGAACAAGGGTAACAGTCTCTGCTGCAGATGTGGATCGAAGTAGATGAGCAAATTGCGGCAGGAAATCAGGTCGAGCTTGGTAAAGGGTGCATCCAGTATCACATCGTGCTGGGCAAACAGTACCTGGTCGCGGATCGACTTCTTGATCTCGTAGTAGGTGTCGTGCCTGCTGAAGAACCTGGCCAGGCGAGGTGCGGAAACACTGGATTCGATGCTCAGTGGATACTGACCGCGACGTGCACTTGCAATGGCATCCGGGTTGAGATCCGAGGCGAAAATCTGCAGCTTGAACCGGCGTGACTGTTTGCTCATGACTTCGGTGATTGCCATGGCCAGGGAGTAGGCTTCCTCTCCCGTCGAGCAGCCGACACACCAGACACGCAGATCCGGTCCGGTTGATTTCTTGCCCAGAAGCTCGGGAAGGGCCACGTCAACCAGGTGCTGCCAGACATCCGGGTCCCGGAAAAAGTCAGTTACGCCAATCAGGATTTCATTGAACAGCAAATCCACTTCTTGCGGGTTGTGTTTCAGAAAGTCGGCATATTCAGCCAGTGAATTCAAGCCGTGAATGGCCAGGCGGCGCTCCATGCGGCGGCACAGGGTGCTGGCGCGGTACAGGGAAAAGTCATGCCGGGTTCGCTTCTTCAGCAGCCTGGTGATGGCGTGCAGGGCAGCGGACTCTGATTTCGATGGCCTGGACTCCGCGTCGGACAGGGCCAGATCCTGAACTTGCTCAACATAGGCCAGAATTCGCGCGGACAGGGCTTCGGGGGTGTCCTTGATGTCGACACAACCGGCGGCGATTGCACTTTTGGGCATCGAATCGAACTCGGCCGATTCCGGTGTCTGTGCCACCGTCAGGCCACCGACGGCCTTGATCGCCTGCAGGCCCAGGGTGCCGTCCGAGCCCATGCCGGACAAGACGACGCCAATGGCATTTTCCCCCCGGGCGCTGGCCAGGGAAGAAAACAGTACGTTGACGGGAAGTCGCAATCCTCTGCGCTCGGCAGGATTGGCCAGTTGCAGGCGGTTTCTGATCACGCGAATCTCGGTATTCGGTGGAATCACGTAAACGCTGTTCGGCTTGATGAGTTCGCCATGCCGCGCCTCATGGACGCTCATGGCGGTAGCCCGCTGCAGCAACTCCGACAACAGGGCCTTGCCGGTGGGAGCGAGATGCTGAACGACCACGTAGGCCAGACCGCCGTCAGCCGGTGCATGCGCAAGGAACTGTTCCAGCGCCGCCAGCCCGCCGGCCGATGCGCCGATGGCGACGATCCGGACATTTGACTGGTCAGTCACGCTGATGGCGGCCCTCTGTCATTGTGGCCAGAGGCACTTCAACCCCCCGGAGTCATGTCTTCCGGGAAGATCAGCAGCAGAATGGCAT
This sequence comes from Gammaproteobacteria bacterium, assembly GCA_003556835.1. GTDB lineage: Bacteria > Pseudomonadota > Gammaproteobacteria > Pseudomonadales > Pseudohongiellaceae > PWQG01. Next base: position 484 of record PWQG01000427.1, on the reverse strand, counting down.
CGGCTTGCGGAGCGAGGTCTGACACCAGGCGAAACGGGCGCGAGTCCAGTGCCTTGACATGGACGATGTGTTCGCCGGTGGATTGCTCCGGTGACTTGAACAACGCCATGAGCGCCGGTCTGCTTTCGGGACTCAGCATGCTGGCCAGGGAATGATCCTGGAGTCCACCGATCTCCACTCCGAACAGCCGGTCTGCAGCCTGATTGGAGTGAAGTATCCGGCCGTCTCGGTCCAGTACCAGATAGCCTGCCGGCGCCATGTCGTAAAGGGTCTGATAATGCGCCAGTTGCGCATTCAGTTCGCTTTCATTCTCTTCAAGCTGTGCATGTTGCAGATCCAGCTCAACCTGGTGGGTTTGCAACTCGTGCAGCAGCTTCAGGGCATCGGCAGAGCTGTCCGGGTCGCTGGCGAGACGGTACAACAGGGACAGAGTCTCGGGGCTGATGGTCCATCCGTTGGCGGCTGGTGCTAAACCACTTTTCAG
>PWQG01000457.1 GCA_003556835.1 Gammaproteobacteria bacterium | reverse complement strand
CATTTCGGACGCAAGGGGGTGGGTAACCTCACCACGATTACGACGTCTTGGCGTATTTTCGCGGTAGGGTTGCTGGGCTTTCACTGGGCCAACCAGCTTTGCCGGGATGCGCACCCGGAGGACAAGCAGCGTCTGCTACAGGAGCATTTTGTGCGCTACGAGCAGCTTGCGGCCTACCTGCGATACAAGAGCAATGATGAAGAGACCATGGGGATCACCCGTGTGCGCAGGCGCATGGCGGAAGGTAACCGCAATATTGCCATTGGCCTTGAGAAAGAGAACCTGATTCTGAGTGACCAGGTGAGCTACGGCATCTGGGGTATGTATTCCACGGCATTGCGCGAAACCGGGCTGGTGGATGGCAACTATCGTGAGTTGACTGAAAAGGGTCTTGCGATTGTTGAAAAGATCGAGGCAGAGCTGGACAAGGATTGGTATTGGCCGATTATCCGCGGGGAAGTGAAGCAGGTGGCTGATGCCACCCTGGAGCAAGAAGCTCCGCGGTTTGCAAGGGCGACGACCAGCCAAACCGTGAAAAGCGAACTCATCCATGCGCTGCTCGAGGGCACTGGCGCGCCAACGGGTACGCGCCAATGCCAGGCGGCGCTGCATCAGGCGTGCCTGCAGATGGATCACAAGTTTCTGGCTGATATTAATTTGGCTGGTTTTATCAAGGCCGTGGAGTCGCGTACTGATTCAAGCGAACTCAAGCAGGTGTTGCGTGATATCCAGAACATTGAGCGCTTGTTGGTCACTGCCAATACGTTGTTCGATTATTGCCGGCGCAAGGATGGGACGGCGTTTGATGAAGTCGTAGGCGAGGTTGTCAGCGCCTACGGTAGCTTTGATTACTTGCCCGAGCTGCCTGATCTTGAGGGCTGCCCGTATCGCGAAGACCTGGAAATGCTGCATGGCCTGCTAAAGGCCGACGATGTTCAGGGGGCGCTACAAGCGTTACTGGCGTTTAACAAAAAAATCATGGACGGGCGGGGTGGTGCGCCCTGGGTGGAGGATCGAGGGGGTAAGCTACAGGTGAAAATCAAGTCCGAAAAGGCTGCGTTAATACCTAAAGAGGATTTGCAAAGCACCTGGCACTATGACTACTTCCTGCGCTCGTACGCTGGTATTGCAGCCATGGAGGCCGAGTAAGCATGGAGTACACCACGATCTCGGAAAACTTCAGCGCTCAGATTGGTGAGGCCGAGCGTGTGGTTGCGGCGCTGTTTACGACCTATACCTTTGAGCCGGATTTCTTTGAACGTGAAGTTATCCCACTGATGCTTGACCCGAACCTGGGCTGGTCTGTCGACCCAACTGTGAAAAGGGTGCTGGTGCGGGATGCGCTGTCGAATACGCGCCTGCCGATTGAAGTGTTTTATGACCAGGATCTGTTTCAGAGCGAGGGCACGGATTCGCCGGCGATGGAGTATTTGCACCACGGGATCCGGGGTGATCACGGCGCTTTCCACGCCAAGCTGACTATGTTGCTGCTGGAAGATGAGGAGACCGGGAACAGGACCCTGTGTGTGGGCGCCGGCTCTGCCAATCTGACCAATGCGGGCTGGTGGGATAATGTTGAATGCCAGCACTGGGAGAAAATTGGACACAAAACACATAGCAGAAAGTTTCTTAACCGGCTGCGTGACGACCTGAACTGGTTGCTGGCATGCCGGGTTCTCGCGGGCAGCGTGGCGGATGACGATGAGCAGGCGTTGCCGATTATTCGGGAGTTTGCCGAGAGCTGTAGCGCATCCACCAGTGTCCCGGTTGTCACCTATTACGGCATCGCCGGGGTTAATAGCTACAGGCAGAAATCACGACCGGCCGTTATCAACTTCTTACGCTACGCGTGGGACGAACACGAAAGCCCCTACCAAAGCTGGAATCTGGAGATTATTTCTCCTTATTTTGCCGATAGTGCAGATTTTGATGCACATAAACACTTTTTTGATGACCTTGGTGTGCATCACATCCGTATTTATCTGCCCTTTAACGATCAGGATGAGCCCCTTTGCCGGCAGGAGTATTACGAAAAGCTGCGTGCGGATGAGCGGATCGAATGGGCGAAGTGGTCTCCCGAACTGGCAAGCAAGCTAAGCCTCGCCGGTAATTTCCATCGGTTTACTCATGCCAAGATCTATCACTTCTATAACGGCAAGCAGTCCTGGGTGTTTGTAGGCTCGGTCAATTTCACGCGCAAGGCGACGAATGATAACCAGGAGGCCGGTTTTTTTGTGCGCTTGCCTTACCGGATGCAATTGCTGGTGCCGCTGGAGCAGGAGCCTGAACGCTGGTGCGCTGAAGATGAGCTGGTTTCGTTGGACAAAGAGCCGGCTGAGGATGCGCCGATCCCGCAGCTGCGCATCTGCTATGACTGGAAGGCTGATGAACTGAGCGTGGCCAGCGCAGAACCTGTCGTGCTCGATTTGCTTTCTGCAGAAAACAGACTGTTGGCTGAAGGGGTCAAGACCGGGCAGAAATCGGTGCACGTGGATTGCGATACGGAGGAAATTGAGAAGGAGTTGAAGGGCGGAGGACTCCTTAAAGTCAGTGGGTTATACAAGAAAGGGCAACAACCATTCCGTGAACATCATGTACTGGTGCAACAGGTAAACTGGACCCACAAGCCGCTGAATCTGCCGTCGCTGACGCCTCAGCAGATCATGGCCATCTATGCCGGCTTCAGCCAGCAGCGTCGTAACCAGGTGATTGAGTACCTCAAGGAGCGTCAGCTCCGGGAAGCCGGGTTGGCCGGAGAGTCAATCAGTCGGTCTGAGCATCGGGACCAGGGGCAGGAGTTTTTTGCCGAGTATGCGGAGTTGTTTCATGCGTTTCGCAATTTGCAGAAGCTGCTGGATCAGGCGCTGGAGAAGGAAGAGTTCAATCGGCTGGATTATTACCTCAGTGGAACAGGCGTTGACAGTCTGCCCGCACTGAAGGACAGCCTGCTGGATGAGGCACAGGGGCTGGATGATGTTACCCGCTATCTGGGTTTGCTTTGCCTGGTGCAGATCTACAATCAGCCGGTATTCAAGGGGCGTGACAAGGTAGCCGGGCTGCTTGAGAGCTGTGAACAGGCGCTCTCTGCGATGGAGTCCTCAGGAGAATTCAAGCTGATTGATGACGACCCGGAACGGTCTCGCCGGTTTTTCATTTGGTACCGCAAACAGTTTTTCCGCGAATATCGACCGGTTGAAGATGAGGAGGCAGGGCATGAAGCCTCTTGATCTGGCCACGGCGCGACAGCTGATTGATTTCAGCGGTGGCAATGATGAGATGAAGCCGCTGGGAGAGCTGCAGCTCCGCGGGGCGGTAGCGCTACAGAATATGCTGGTTGATCCGGATGTCGGCATGGGCTACCTGGCTGACGAAGTGGGTATGGGCAAGACCTACATCGCGCTGGGTGTGGTTGCGATGATGCGCTATTTCAATCCCGGTTTCCGGGTGTTGTATTTGTGTCCCAGTCGCAATGTGCAGGAAAAGTGGTTTGATCGGGAGCTTCCTGCCTTTACCAAAACCAATGTTCTGACCCGTAACTTCAAGATACGCACCCCGCAGGGTGACCCCGGGACGCCGGCGATCTCATGCGCCAATGTGGATGAGCTGATACACGCGGCGACGACGGGTTATTACGGTGATGTGTTTGTACGCATGTCCAGCTTCAGCATGGGCATGGGGGAAGAAGACGATGAGCTTGAACGTCGCTACAACGCCTTGAAGCAAAGGGTGCCGGCGGCACTGTTACCCAGGACTCGCCCGGATAAGGAGGGGATCAAGCAAGCGTATGCCGAAGCGCTGAATTATCTGCTGCCCACATTTGATCTGATCGTGATTGATGAGGCGCACAACCTGAAGCATAACTTTGAAAGCAGTGCCCGCAATCTGGCCCTGTCGCGCATCCTTGGATTTAAGAATGAGCATGACAAGCATTACCAACCCAGGGTCAAGCGTGCCTTGTTGCTTTCGGCGACGCCTTTTGATCTGAACCCGCAGCATTTGTACAACCAGCTTAATCTGGTGGGCAAAGGCCATTTAATGCCTCCAGAGGATCAATGGTGGGAGCGAGACACGCTGCGTGAGGCCATGTCCCGGTTCATGGTGCGGCGCCTTAATATGCTGAATATCCAGGGCGTGGAGAAGACCCGGAACATGTATCGCCGGGAATGGCGCAAGGGAGAGCGCGCCGAGATCAGTTTTGCCACCGACGAGCACAAGCTGGTGACGGCCCTGGTGCAGAAAAAGGTCGGCGATATGCTCGACAGGCAGAGCGGGAGCCCCGCGTTTCAACTGGGGTTGCTGGCTTCGTTTGAGAGCTATGCCCAGACTTCGCGCTCAGGGCCGGTGGAATTTGACGGAGAACCGCCTCCGGATGGCAAGCGTGATGCGAAAGACCGGCATCTGATTGGCCTGATCCGCGATAGTTATGTTGATCAGGGATTCGGGCAATCTCTGCCTCATCCGAAGATGGATGAAGTATCCCGTGCGCTGGCACAACATGCTTTTTACCAGGCCCGCAAACAGTTGGTGTTCGTACGTCGGGTCAAAAGTGTCTCGGAGCTGAAGCAGAAGCTCGATGATGAGTACGACGACTGGCTACGGGCCCATATCAAAGGTGTGCTGGAAGGACGCCGCGAGGCTGTCGAGTATCTTGAAGATGTTATTG
>PWQG01000376.1 GCA_003556835.1 Gammaproteobacteria bacterium | reverse complement strand
GAATTCAGCAAAGCTCTCCGCACAGTCTCCGCCCTGCAGCAAGAAAGCGCGCCCCTGGCTCACATTCCCCAGGTCGGTCCTGAGCCCGTCAATTTCTCCCGCAAAAACCAGTGGTGGCAGCTTTGCCAGTTCCCGCTCAACCTTCAGCAGAGACGCTTCATCGGCGTAGACTGGCTGTTGTTTTGCCGGTCGCTTTCTCCAACTGTCCACTTCCCAATCTTGCATACATCAATTACCAATTCGATTAGACCCTGACAGTATACATCAGATCGGCCGCGCCCTGCGTGCAAGCTGAACTAGCCCCCAATCAGACCGGACACTTCGTTTGTTGTTAAGACCTAGGCATAGCACTAGGCTTAAGGAGTGTCCAAGAATGGATAGAATCGAAGTCATAACCGGGGTGCAGCGTCGTCGACGATACACACCCGAAGAAAAAGCGGCCTTGGTGGCCGAGTGTTTCAAGCCAGGCATGTCGGTCTCGCTTGTGGCACGAAGGCATGGTATATCTGCCAGCCTGTTGTTTAAGTGGAAGAAACTGATGAACGATGGTGGATACTCGGCCATTGAGTCGGGCGACCAGGTGGTCAGTGCCTCGGAAGTCAAAGCACTGAACAAAAAGGTACGTGAGCTTGAGCGCATGCTGGGACGCAAAACCATGGAGGCAGAGATCCTTCGTGAGGCGCTTGAGGTGGCGCAGGCAAAAAAGTTGATATCGCGCATGCCGTTGCTGCCACCGGACGATTCCCGGTAAAGAGCGTGGCTCAGGTGCTGCAGGTCTCGCGCTCCAACTTGATTGATCGACTCCAGGGGCGCCGCACTGGTCGGCCGGCAAGGTACGATATGGTTGCTGATGAGGCCCTGCTGCCGGCTATCACGAACGTCTGCGCCAAGCGGGCCAGCAATGGATACCGACGCGTGACTGCGAGGTTGAACCGACTGCGCCGTGCTGCCAATGAGCCGACGGTCAACCACAAGCGTATCTATCGGATCATGAAGCAGAACAGCTTGCTGCTGCCAAGATACACCGGGCGCGTCGATGAGCGTTGCCATAATGGCAGCGTCATTACACTCAAGTCGGATCTGCGTTGGTGCTCCGACGGCTTTGAGATCCGATGCTGGAACAATGAGGTGGTTCGGGTTGCCTTCAGCTTGGACTGCTGTGATCGGGAAGTGATGCGTTATGTGGCGACGACAGCCGGAATCAGCGGCCAGATGATCCAGGATCTGCTGGTGGAAAGCCTCGAATACCGTTTTGGCAACTCGACACAAACGCCGCACCCAATTGAGTGGCTGACGGATAACGGCAGTTGCTATATCAAGAAAGAGACGCGGGAATTCGCCAAAGACTTGGGCTTTATAGTTTGCACGACACCGGTGCGAAGCCCGCAGAGCAATGGCATGGCAGAGGCGTTTGTAAAAACGTTTAAACGCGATTACGTGTACCTCAATGACCTGCCCGATGCACAGACTGTCATGCGGCAGCTGGCTCACTGGTTTGAAGACTATAACGAGACTCATCCACATAAGGGTCTAAAAATGAAATCGCCACGCGAATATCGAGCATTAACGATGGCCGCTGGCTAATGGGTGGTGTCCGGTTTAGCGGGGGCAACTACAGGATAGAAGCGATCATGGATAAGCGCTATACGGATACCGTTCGCTTGTTATTAGCAGTTGCACCCGACGTGTTTGCCAATGACATTTTTGCGATCAAGGGCGGCACGGCCATTTCTGGTATGACCGAAGTGGATTGCTCTCTGGAAACGCTACTGGAGGCTCGTGCACGGTTGCGGCGCGAACTACCACAGTGGCTGACTACAAAAGCACCGGCAGTTTCTGAGCGGTCTGGTCCGTGCAGAACCAGACTGGTCTTTGTTGCAATGCCCACATGCGGAAGAACTGCCAGCGCTGCGCTGGAAACTCAACAACCTTGAAACGTTCCGCAAGCGGCGCCCTGCAGACTTTGTTGCCCAAGCCGATACGCTGGATGAGGAGTTGAATCGAAGCTGACTAGCTTGACATTTACCGTGGGATATACCGTAGGTATCTACCACGAGAGGGGTGTAAACAGTGGAACGAGCAAAGATCTTCAAGAGTAATAAGAGTCAGGCCTTACGGCTTCCAAAGTCCGTAGCCTACCCGGATACCGTGAAGCAGGTGGACATTGTTATGCAGGGGCGAACCCGAATGATCACCCCTGCGGGCGAGTCGTGGGATAGCTGGTTTGATGGCGAGGGTGTTTCTGAAGACTTTATGACAAGCCGGGAGCAGCCCGTGTAATCTCCCCATCAACTCGGAGCGGTTACAGGAAGAAAACTAGTAGTGCTATTTTTTTGTTATCGGAAATTCCTGGTGGTAGCCGCTCCATCTCCTTAAGGGCATTGCACGTCAGGCGTCGGTAATTTTGCTAAAAACTTCGTGAAAGGAACGATATCTTGATCCACGCTGGCGGATTCCAGGGCGCTCATATAGTCGTCGCGCTGGTCAACCGGGATGACAGTCCAGGGATATCCGCCGGAAGCCATCATGGCGTTCATCAAAAACCGGCCGATGCGACCGTTTCCATCCATATAGGGATGGATATAGACAAAAATGAAATGTCCCAGCACGACTCGCACCTGGGCTTCGGGTTCTTCTTCGAGGAGTTCGAAAAAAGCGGGCATCAAATCTCGGACCGCTTCTTTGTTCGGCGGCACATGCATCGACCTTCTGACATGAACCGGGGCGCTTCTGTAGCCTGCCAGGTCAGACGGTTTCAGGATGCCAGCTGCCACACTGGGGGCGAAAAGTTCACGATACCAGGTGCTGTGGTCTTTCTTGACGGAGGAACCGGGATTTTCGTCTCTGAGTATTTTTTCTATGCTGGTCTTTACGGCCTGGAATGACTGCCAGTAGCCGCGAGCAGCGAGGGCATTACGCTGGTTTTGATCATGTTCGTTCTCCTCCGGGTTCCAGGAACCTTCTTTGACCCGCTCAATCAATTCTCGGTCAACCTGATAGCCCTCGATAGAAAGTGAGTGGTAGGCATCAGACGTATAGATGTCCTCGAGCCGCTTTAGATAGGCGGTCTTATTGGTGGGAAATCCCGGTGGTTCCGGAAAATGATCCAGAACAGGCTCGCGCATGGTCTTCCACATCAGCCGAATACGACTGACGTAGGGCGACGACGTTTTTCTTGGGAAGAGCATCGGACCAGGGGTAGTGAAGGGGTCGCTCTCTCTGACTGTATAGCCCGCCGCTTTCATCGTCTCCAGGATGTCATCAGCCACGTTGTCCCTGCCTGTATTGCGAAAAGCTCCGGCCAGACGGCCCGCGATCGTGCTATGCCCTCCATCCAGGAGCCGGACCAGGAGGTCGGACGCGTCGCCTATCAGGGACAGCGCGGTCCTGGTATCGGTTGGATTCCGGCGATACAGCTCTGGCGCGCATGAGATCAGGGCGGCCGGAAGCGTATAAGTGTGCAGCCCCTGGATTTTGAGCCTGTCCCTGGGAAGAGGAAGCTCGGCCCGGATATCGAGCAGGGACGTTCCGTGGGGCAGGGCGATTACATTATTGCTGGACTGCTTCGCCCTGACGATAAGTTGCTTTGGAACAGTCCAATTCCCGGCATGAAGGCTTATGGACTGTTCCGGCGACAGGCACCAGGCGTCACCAAAGCGCGAATCCAGATAAGCGCTGCAGAATTGCCAGAAAGATGCGTACCAGGCTGTACTGTCACCGGGCGTTTCATCCGGGCGGCAGGGTATATACCATCCCTTGATGACTGCCTGTATAAAACCATTGCGGAGCAATCGCTCTCGGTGGGTGCGGGTCAGATCCTGCGAGCGCATGGCTATCATGCCCTGGTCCTGCAGTTCTTTGAGGGCCGCAAGAGACTCTGCCAATTTTTCGGAAGGGGTGGCCATGGGGATTACTCGTTTTTTATGCTGTGCAGATATTAGTATTATATGTGTTTCTGTGGCTAGTATATAGTGTTATTTTTTATTAGTGTTTCGTGCAGATCATGCGGCTTTGATTACCGGAAAGGCTAGGTTCTGTTTCGTGAAGTTGTCAGGCTTATGCTGATCTGATGGCTAACGGGGAGGCGGGAAATCTGGAGGCAGCAAATCGACTTCGTGAAGAATTCATTGATGCAATTGCAAGGTAAGTTGCCGAGGACTGCCGCAGGCGGAATGCCCATTGCGGTGCTGGACGAAGGTGACTACGCTTCCACTTGTAGTCCTCCTGAAAAGCGAGTGCGGCTATATGTAGAGAATTGATCGTACCCAAGGTATCGATGAATTTCTACGTTGATCCGCGGTTGCTACTCTGCGCACATCACCTTGGCTTCCAGACGCCGTTTTTTACCAGGAAATCTTCCAGTGAAGTTCCTGGTATGCATGACCCTGTTTTCCCTTCCCGTTAGCAGGACCGAAGAAAACCCTCGAATCTACAAAATGCTTTTGCGCATCAATCCGGAAAGCGATCGATATAGAGAGCGGATTGCGTTCTGCAATGAACGGTAGCTAATGCTGGATTCCCACGGCTGACCCACTAGTGCAGAAGCCCGCTAGTGCCCTGATTCCGGAATTGAAATCGCACGGCTTCGCCCAGCAGCGGCAGGGCTTTCACCCGGTATTCGCGATCCAGGTAGTCCCCGGATGTGGGCTCCACGACAGCCAGGCCAAGAAATGCCGCG
>PWQG01000072.1 GCA_003556835.1 Gammaproteobacteria bacterium | reverse complement strand
GTGTTTCGCAGGCCCCATCCCTTCTACGCCTCCCATGCATCGGGCTGCTACGTGACCGATATCGACGGCGTGGAGCACATCGATTTCGCCAATAACATGGCGTCGCTGATCCATGGCCATTCCCATCCCGTCATCGTGAGCGGTGTCGTGGAGCAGCTGATGCGCGGAACAGCCTACACCATGGCCACCGAGTCCGAAGTCGCCTTTGCACAGCTGCTGCACGACCGGGTGCCTTCGTTCGAGAGGATCCGGTTCGTGAATTCCGGCACCGAAGCCGTCATGGCGCTCATCAAGGCCGCCCGAGCCTACACCGGCCGGCCGATGATCGCCAAGGCCGAGGGCTCTTACCATGGCACCTATGATTTCGCGGAGGTGAGCCAGACCTCCAATCCATCCAACTGGGGCGATATCGACGAACCCAACCGGGTCCCGCTGGTCAACGGAACACCGCAGGGCGTCATGGACAACGTGGTTATCTTCCCGTATAACGACACCAGGCGCACCCTGGCACTGCTTGACAAATACGCCGATCAGATCGCCTGCGTCATCATCGATCCGGTTGCCCACCGCATCGGACTCTTCCGTGCCGATGATGAATATGTGGATGAACTGTACGCCTGGACACGCCGCAACGGCGCACTGCTGGCATTCGACGAGGTGGTCACCCTGCGCGTCAACTACGGGGGCGCCCAGGAAAGCTTCTCGGTCAAGCCGGATCTCAGCTCCATCGGCAAGATCATCGGCGGCGGCTTCCCCGTGGGCGGACTGGCCGGACGCTCGGATATCATGAAGGTGCTGGATCCGCGCGAAAGCCGCATCCTCTTTCCCCATTCGGGTACCTTCTCCGCCAACCCGATCACCATGACTGCCGGACGCCTGGCCATGGAGCTGTTCGACCGCGAAGCGGTGAAAAACCTGAACGCACTCACCCGAATCGCCATCACCCAGATAGAGGAAGCAGGCCGCGTTGCAGAGATTCCGGTCTCGCTCACCGGCGACGGATCCATGTTCCGCATCCATTTCCGGGCCAAAGCGCCGAATACATACCGCGAGGCCTATCAGCCCAAAGAGGAGTCGGCCATCCTCAAGGAATTCCTGGACTATATGCACGTGCAGCAGCATATCATGATGATCAACACCGGAACATGCATGCTGTCAACGGCCATTACGCAGACCGAAGTGGACCGCCTGAGCCAGGCGATGCTAAACGGATTCCGCCATATCAAACCGAAACTGGATGCGCTGAACACCTAACCTTAACCCGAACTCAAGCCGAATCCCGGATAACGATATGAGAGAAGTTTTCCTTTGTGACGCCATTCGAACCCCCGTAGGCCGCTACGGCGGCAGCCTTTCCCAGGTACGACCCGATGATCTGGGCGCCATCCCGATCCGTGAGCTGGTCAGGCGCAACCCGGATGTCAACTGGCAGGATGTGGATGATGTGATTCTCGGGTGCGCAAATCAGGCCGGGGAGGACAACCGCAATGTCGCACGGATGTCGCTACTGCTGGCCGGACTGTCGGAAACCATTCCCGGCATGACCGTCAACCGGCTGTGTGGATCCGGAATGGATGCCATTGGCAACGCCGCGCGCATAATCCGGGCCGGCGAGGCCGATCTCATTGTTGCCGGAGGTGTGGAGAGCATGTCACGGGCGCCGTTTGTGATGGATAAATCGGACCAGGCGTTTTCCCGGTCGGTCAGCCTCTACGACAGTACGATCGGCTGGCGGTTCATCAACAGGAAAATGGATGAAATGTACGGCACGGAACCTCTGATTGAGACCGCGGAGAATATCGCCGAGGAGTTCAATATCAGCCGGGAAGATCAGGATATTTTTGCCCATTGGAGCCAGGAAAAAGCCGCTGAGGCGCAGAAAAACGGACACCTGGCAGACGAAATCGTCCCCGTGAGCATTCCGCAACGCAAGGGTGACCCGATCGTGGTGGATACCGACGAACATCCCAGGCTCAGCTCCGTCGATAAACTGGCAACCCTCAAGCCTGTTTCCCGCAAGGGTGGCACCGTGACCGCAGGCAATGCATCCGGTGTCAACGACGGAGCCGCAGCCGTGATCCTCGCATCTGAAGAGGCGGTGAAAAAGCACAAATTGACACCTAAAGCAAAAATCCTGGGCATGGCCGTCGCGGGCGTGCTGCCGCGTGTGATGGGCATGGGTCCGGTGCCGGCCACGAACAAGCTGCTGCCCCGTCTGAATCTGACCCTGGATTCATTCGACATAATTGAGCTGAACGAAGCCTTTGCTGCGCAGGCACTTGTATGCATCCGTGAACTCGGGCTCGAGGATCATGATCCGCGCATCAACCCGCAGGGCGGCGCCATCGCGCTGGGCCACCCGCTGGGCGCCAGCGGTGCGCGCATCGTTACCACGGCCTTCTGGCAGCTGCAGCGCCCGGACGCCAGACGGGCACTCTGCACCATGTGCATCGGTGTAGGCCAGGGCATTTCCGTAGTGATCGAAAAAGTCTGAGAACCAAAGTCCGGCTGCTGACGACTGTTTAACTGATATCCGGCGATTCACACCCGTTACGGGTGCCTGGTGCCTGGCGCCTGGTTACTGAACGGGAATTTTCAGATACCGGCCGGCCGGTATCTGCTCATCGAGCCCCACCTGGTTCACGATCGCCAACTCCTCCGGCGTGATGTCCATCGGCAGCGATGACGGCAGCAGGTTCCGGAATGTGTCTGCCCTGGGGGCTGCAACCACATCCAGCCGCACAGGCTGAATATTGAGGATCCGGCGATCGGTAAGCTGGTTGAACTGCTCCGGCACATGTGAGAAAACGGTAGAATAAGCATCCCATTTTGATTCCAGCGTGTAGTTGATGTACCGGTAGATACGTCCGTCATACTCCACCGCATAGATCAGCGCGCGCAGGTTGCCCTGCTGCTGCGGGATGGTAACGTCCGCCTGATAAGCCGCATACTCCCCGCTGCTGCGCGTTTCGGACTGACTGTTGACGGTGATGCCCTCCTGCCCGATGAAGGTCTGCACCGATTCCCGCGCAGTGCCCGAAGTCCCGTCGATCCGGAAGATCATGACCGCGTCCTGCTGTCCGCTGAGCAGGATCACCTCGTTGCGCTGGTTGATCAGCTGCCACTGGTCCGGCACCGGAAAACGGAAGGCCAGCTCGGGATGCACAAATTGCCCGTCATCCACAAAACCCTCCCGGGGATTTTCACCGTAGATCATGCCGTTGATCATCTCAAAATAGCGCTCCTCATTGCGGATGGTCTGTTCGTATCCCTCGCGCGCCCACTCCTCCGCCATCTGCGGGATGGCTTTTTCCCGCTCGCCGGGATCCGGGTGGCTGGAAAGCATGGTGGGGATGCTTTGGCCGGATTGCTCCGACATCCGCTTCAGGCTGGTGAAGAAGGCGGCCCCCTCCTCGGCGGCATAACCGGCCCTGGCCGAGTACTCCACGCCAAGCCGGTCCGATTCGCGCTCGGCATCACGGCTGTAGCTCAGGAAGATCAGCTGCGCCGCCTGGCTGCTCAGGTTCAGGATGCTCTCACCCGGCAGGCCCAGCAGCTCCTGTCCGAGTACCGCTCCGCCGATGACAGCGATCTGTCCGAGCGTCTGACGAAATGCCCGCTGCGAGGCGTGCCGTGCCGCGACGTGACCAATTTCATGCCCGATCACCACCGCAAGCTGCGCCTCATTGTTCAGATGGACCATGAGTCCGCGCGTCACATAGACATACCCGCCCGGAAGCGCGAACGCATTGACGACGGGACTGTCAAGCACACGAAAGAAAAACTCGGTCTCCCGAAACTGCCGGTCGGTATCCTCCCTCCTCATGTGGCTCTCGGCCAGGATCACCTCACTGACTTCGGTCACGTATTCCGAGACACGCTCATCATCATATAATCCATACTGGACCATAAGCTCCTGGTCGACCTCCTGACCGATCTGAACTTCCTGACTCCAGCTGTAGGCCAGAAGTCGTGACTTCCCCGTCACAGGGTTTTTCTGAATGGCGCAGGATCCGGCAAACAGTACCACAAGCAGCAGGACCGTCGCATCTCTTAGATATCTGAACATGGCAACTCGGGTTTTTGGTGTGATCACATTAACGGGTATCATTGCAAAGAACAATGCGGCAAGCGAACAGCTATGCGGCAAGCGAACAGCTATGCGGCAAGCGAACAGCTATACGGCAAGCGAACAGCTATGCGGCAAGCGGACAGCTATGCGGCAAGCGAACAGCTATGCGGCAAATTTAAGGCCTAACAGTAAATATACGGTTTCATTTGCATTGTCGAAGTATTTTCTGTGTGAGATTATCGGGAAAAATGCCCATTTTCCTTTTTCATGTTCAACGAAAAGGACACCGACAAACCCTTCATCACATACCATGATAGAACCCTTTTTCACACCCAAACGGATTGCCGTTGTAGGGGCATCCGCTGATCCCGCCAAGATGGGCAACAACGTGATCCGCAACATCATCGGCTTCCGGTTCATGGGCAACATCTACCCGGTCAACAAAAATGCTCACGAGATTGAAGGGATGATCTGCTATCCCTCGGTAAAGAATCTTCCGGAAAAGGTAGAGCTGGCGATCGTCATCATCCCGGCCAGGGGTATTCCGGAAGTGATGCGGCAGTGCGGCGAAGCGGGAATCGGCCATGTCATCGTCCAGAGCGGCGG
>PWQG01000042.1 GCA_003556835.1 Gammaproteobacteria bacterium | reverse complement strand
GCCAGGGCCGAGGCGAGCTTCTGCCAGTCAACACCCAGCCTTTCCGCAGGAGGAAACAGTTGATTCAATCGTTCTCGAAACGCGGCCGGATCTTCGGGCTCGAGAAAAACCAGGCGTTCGCGCAGACCAGCGCTCACCATTGCTTCTTCCTGCCAGACCCGGCCCAGGTACAGGCGATCACCATCGAGAATCAAGGGTTGCCGCTCACCCGGCCTGCCCACACAATCGGCCGTCTCAAGTTCGGCCCGCCACTGTGCCAGTGATGGCGCGACAGGAACCGATGCCATCGACGCCCCCCTGGCATCCTTGAACAAGACAACTTCCGCGTGCTCCGAGAGATCCACGCAGACATCGCCAGCCTGGTTGCGCTCACACAATAGTGCCGCCGCCATGGCCACCGGGCTGTCCGGGGCGACCCCAGCCACACGGCTGATGAAATCGGCAAAATGCAGACTCAGCGGCTGGAGACGATCCTGTTCGCGGCACTGCTGCAACCATGATTCAGTCATCGAGGCGTGCCTCCCGGTGTTTCCCGTTGCAAGAGTGCATCAAGCTTTTCCAATTCCTGCGGCGCCGGTCGCCGATGATAGACCCCATAGGCACTGCCGTGCCGCGAGCGCATGCCACGCAGGAACAAATAATAGATGCCACCGATGTGACGCTGGGGATCGTAATCCGGCAGGCGCTGCTGCAAGTAGCGGTGCAGGGCCAGCACATACAGCCAGTGCTGCAGGTCGTACCTGCGTTCATGCACCGCATCCTCCAGGGCTTCGGGGGCATAGTCGGCAAGCTGCCCGCCGAGGAAATTACTCTTGTAGTCAGCAATGAAATACTGCCCCTGATACTCGAACACCAGGTCGATGATGCCCGTGATCAGGCCCCGGAAGTCCTCTACCGTCACAGCGTCCAGCTTTCGACCCGCCAAATCACGCAACAACTCATTCAATTTCTGCACCGGCACACGGTGAACGGAGAAATCAAACGCCAGTTCGTCGAGGCACTGAGCCGGCGAAAGGCGTGACAGACTGAGGCCCCGGTCATCGAGTGGGGTGTTGATGATTTCCTGCAACCAGTGCAACAGGGTCGCTTCCTGTTGTTCGGGGTCAAGTCCGTAGCGGGGTGCGTGCCGGCGGATCAGATCAGGTCCGTGCACGGCAGGATCCTCCTGAAAATCCAGCTCTTCCAGCAGCACATGCAGGAACAGACCGATATGACTGCCAGCGGGAAAACTGATGATGGGGTCATGTGGATCACGTTCACTGCCACCATGCGGGGCCTGGTGCACATCCCGGGTCAGGGCGCTGAAGCTGGCGATGCGCCAGTCCGTGGCAATGCGTCCGGTGAACGGGGCTGGCTGCAATTCAATTTGCTCCGAAGGGCCCGGCACAACAGCCGGCCCCGAGGCATCTACCGGCAGATCATGCAATTCAATATTACCCTTCGAGGCGTCCTGCAGTGCGAGAAGTGCCTTATACAGCGCCGCCCCATCCTGCCTCTCCAGGGCATCGGGCAACTGACCGTCAAGGTCGTCGGGCCCCTGGCGATGAAACAGCATCCAGGCCAGGGCTGAACGGGCACTGGCCAGCCCGGCGCTCTGTCCATATTGTCCCCAAACAAGATAAACGCGTGCCTGGGCCCGGGTCAGCGCCACGTACAGCAGGCGTACATCTTCGGCAAGACGTTCCTTCTCCGCATGACAGTAGGCCGTACTGGAAAGTTCGGCAGAAATGTCCAGCACCGGCTGCCCCTGTTCATCATGATAGACGGTTTTTCCCTTTTTCGGATCCACGGTTTTTGTCTGAGACAGATAGGGACAGAAAACGATCGGGTACTGCAGGCCCTTGCTGGAATGTACGGTAACAATCTTGACTAATCGCTCATCACTTTCCAGCCGGATTTCGGCGTCCTGTTCCCGACACTCCCGGCATTGTTCCGCAAACCACAGCAACAACGGTTCCATACCCGGATGACTGCGGGCATTCTGCTGCAGCAGTTCGGCCAGGTGCAGCAGATTGGTCAGGGCGCGTTCGGCCCGTAGCTCCTGCGTCAGGCGCCGGGCGATCCCGAACCGCTGCAGCATGGACTGGAACATGACCATGAAACCATTCTGCTGCCAGAGTTCATGCAGCCCCCGCAGCGTCTCCACATGGGCAAGCCAGCGTTCTTCATCGTCGATACAGGCGGCGATCTCGTCGTAATGCAGGCACAACAACGGGCTGCCCAGGGCGCGTCGCAGGGAATCGCGTTCATGGCAGTGCACAATGCCCTCCAGCAAAAGCGTAAGGCCATAAGCTTCCTCACTCTCGAAGACGTTCTGGTCCCCGAGTGTCACGGCGGGCACGCCCCGCAGGGCCAATTCGTCCCGCAGGGCCTGTGCCTGCCTTTTGGTCCGCACCAATACGGCAATATCACCCGGTTCGACCGCACGGCTCTCACCAAGCGTCAATTGCCCCGCAGCGCCATCGCTGATCAGGCCTACAATTTCGCTGGCGGTTGCCTGATGAATGAGCTCCTCCGCTTGCTCCTTGTTGCCGATAGGCGTGTCGGAGTCTGCACCGGGCAAGCGCCATAGAACAAACGGCGTAAGCTTACGGCCAGCTTTTTGCAGTGGATGATGCGATTTTCCGGTCGTGCTCTTGACCCTCTGAAAGTCAATGGCCCCAGAATAGACAAAGGCATCGGGGCGGCGCTCAAAAAACAGGTTTACCGCACCCACCAGTTCCGGTACGGAGCGCCAGTTGGTATCCAGGGTGTAAAGCGCTCCGGCTGCATCCCGCCGTGCCTCCATATAGGTGAAAATGTCACCACCACGGAAGCTGTAAATGGCCTGCTTGGGATCACCGATCATGATCAGTCCATGCGGCTTCGACTCAGCACGACGCTCGTCGCTCTGTGCATAGAGCAGACGGAAGATGCTGTACTGGACACTGTCGGTGTCCTGGAATTCATCGATCATCGCCACCGGAAAAGCAACACGCAATTGATCCGCCAGCTCAGCGCCGCGCGGCCCGTGCAAGGCGTCACGCAGGCGTAGCAGGAGATCGGAAAAGGTCATCAGCTTGCGCCGTTGTTTTTCCTCATCAACGCGCTGCCGGGCGAAGGCTGTCGCCTGATGGAGCGCGGTAAGACCAAGCTCGGTTGTCAACGTATCACGCGCCACCCATATATCCTGGCAACGCTGGAAAAAAGGATCGTCCAGGCGATCGTCCTGGACCTTTTCCTTGCGGTTATCCGCCAGGAAACCGGCCGTCAACAATTCGAATCCGGGCGGCAGCTCGGACAGCTCACCTTCAGCAAACCAGGTATCCAGCATTTGCAGGACATGTGGCAGCTCCGTCTTGCGCAACAACTTCTTGCGGCGAACCAGGGCATCCGAACCGCTGAGGATTGCCTGCAACAGCTCCTTTCGCGCCTGCCAATCCCGGGCAATCGCTTGCAGTTGTTCCAGCCAGTCCAGGCATGCCCGATCCAGCTCGTCCAGGCTTCTGCCAGCCGGCGGCTCGATCCGATGATCGTGGGCCTCGCGCATGGGCAACTGCCGCTGACGGAATCGCTCGAGACTGCCCAGGGCCAGGCGATACAGTCGGGCCAGATCCGGTGCCAGCTCATACATCCGCCCTCGCCACCAATCCTGCACCGCCTCATCCCAGAGTTCGGCATCATCGGTGACCAGCTCCAGCTCATAGGATTGGTTGCTCTGGAAAGCGTGCTCGCTCAAGGCCCGCTGACAGAATCCATGAATGGTGAAAATGGCGGCTTCATCCATGCTACGCACGGCCAGTTGCAGGAGCTGGATCGACCGCTCCAGATTACCGGGGTCAGCAGCCAGGTCCTTCAATAACAGTCGCAGAAATGCGTCGTCAGTCAGGCCGTCGACGGCGCTGCCCTGCCCGACCTGCTGCAACATGCCCAGAGTGTCATACAGCCGGGTACGGATACGCCCCCGCAGCTCCTCGGTGGCGGCATTGGTGAAAGTCACCACCAGGATCTCCCCCACCTTGCAAGCGGCCAACACGTAACGCAGGTAGAGATTGCCGATAGCATGGGTCTTGCCGGTACCGGCACTGGCCTCGATCAACTTGATACCCGAAAGATCCAGGGTCATGCTTGCCGAGGGATCCAGCGCCGTGATAGCCGAACTTTCTGTTGCCGCATTGCTCATACTGTTTTTTCCCTGTCCAGCAGCAATCGGGCATACAACTGCTGCGCATACTGCGGGAAGCGGTCACTGAGCAGAGGGTCCACTGCTCCGCCACGATGCAGCAAGCGTACATGCGGATCTTCTACATCACCCTGGTTGCCGAACCCGCCCAGCCATTGACCTCTTGCCGACCGCAGGGCTTCCTCTTCCGACTTCCCCTTGTCCTGCAACTGCTCGGCGAAAGCAAAACTACTTCCCGGAAAAACCGGCAAGGGGCGTTGCAAGCCTTCCCGATACAGGGAGACATAGCACTGCAACTGCTCCAGCGCATCCGGTACGGAAAGCCTGGGAAAATACCACTGCTTGTCCAGGCTGTGGAACTCACCCCGTTCTCCCGCTTGCATCAGCTCTTTGGCACAGAGCGCCAGGTGTTCGATCCAGGCTTCGAGAAGATGTATGCCCTTGCATTTGGACACCGTGACATAGACCAGGCCGATGCCGGGATAATACCGTTCAACCGTACCCTGCAACACTCGGCCTTCCG
>PWQG01000086.1 GCA_003556835.1 Gammaproteobacteria bacterium | reverse complement strand
GTGGTTTTGCGGGCCGTGGCCCTGCTTTGCTACTACCCGGGTCTGCGGCGCAGTATTCGGCCGTTGCCGGATGCCGGGAACTCAGTAAGCCGATAGAAGTTGTCAAAGGCGGCGGTATACCCAGGCGTCACGGCCATCGTGGAGTTCCATGAGTTGCCGCTCATAGCGCAGTCCCAGACGTTCGTATCGGTCGAGGCGTTGCAGCTCGGCGCCATTGACCCTGAGCAGCAGGCCCTCCAGTTCGGCTCCGGCCTCGGGACTGATGTCCAGGCCTTCGCGCTCGTAGCCTGGCAGACGGGCCGGCTCTCCTTCGCCCGCCCTGCCTTTCACGACCCAACGAACCAGCGGCGAGGTCAGGGTGCCATAGACAAACACCTGGTGTTGACTGCCTGACGCTGGTGGCTCCCAGTCTGCCGGCCATTCATGGTTATGCGGATTGAGCATCACCATCCAGAAGCCGAAAGCGCTGGCGCCGAGCAGCATAACAATCAGAAAAAGGGCTTTATGGCCTGTGCGCATGTGGCATCATGTCCGCTAACGGCTGTGATCATCAAGGAAAGTTCTGAAAAACATTATGGCAACGGAGCCCAAAGACTTACAACTGCCACCCCGCAGCATGACGACGGAAGGCAAGGAACGCCGCATCGGCATCGAGCTGGAAATGAATGGCATCAGCCTGGATCGCCTGGCCGAAGTGGTGGCCGGCACATTGGGTCTGCAGCTGGATACCGATTCCAGGTCTTCGGGCCGCTATGAACGCGTACTCAAGGGTGACAAAGCCGGCGATTGGGTGATCGAGCTCGACTTCAACTTTCTCAAGGAATTGGGCCGTGAACCACAGAGCGCCCGCAACCTGCTGGATGAGCTGGAGGAATCGGCCGAGAACCTGCTGGCTCGCACGGCGACACAACTGGTTCCACTGGAGGTTGTCAGCCCGCCCTTGCCCATGAGCCGTATGAACGAAGTGCAGGATCTGATCGAGGCGCTGCGCCAGGCCGGCGCTCTGGGTACCTCGGGCAAATTGCTCTATGCCTTTGGCATGCAGTTCAATCCGGAAGTACCGGACAGTCGCCCGGAAACCCTGCGTGATTATATACGCGCCTTCCTGTGCCTGTATGACTGGCTCGATGCCCGCGCCGAAATCAATCTGACACGGCGCCTGACGAGTTATATCGATCCTTTCCCCCGCGGTTATGTGATGAAACTGCTGGCCAGTCGTTATGAACCTGACCTGTCCGCCCTGATTGACGACTACCTGCTTGATAACCCGACACGCAACCGGGCACTGGACATGCTGCCCCTGTTCTCCTGGCTGGATGAAGAACGGGTCAAGCGTCATGTGGACGATGTATTGATCAAGCGGCGACCCACTTTTCATTACCGCCTGCCGAACTGTGAGATCGATGATCCGCAGTGGGGCCTGCATCAGGCCTGGAATGATTGGCTGGAGGTGGAGAAACTGGCGGGTGATCCGGAGCGTCTGGAAAACATCTGCGCCGCCTACCAGCGCCACATCAGCAGCGCGTTCCACCTGCCGGGGGCCTGGTTACGGCAACTGGAGAAAAAATGGCTGTAGTACGACCCCGTATCGCTGTCACCGGACCCCAGCGGCATGCGGTCATGCCGCGCTTTCTGGTGGGTCTGGCGCTGCGGCTCTGCGGAGCCGAAGCCTTGCAGCTACGGCCCGGCGATACCTTCAACAGCGATGACTTTGATGGCGTGGTGATCACCGGAGGACATGATGTCGACCCGGTGCTCTACGCCTCCCAGCCCGAGGTCGTGCCGCGTTATGACCAGGAGCGCGATGCCTTTGAAAGTCGCATGATCGAGATTGCCCTGCAGCGCCGCCTGCCACTGCTGGGCATCTGCCGGGGCGCCCAGTTGCTCAATGTGCGACTGGGCGGCAGTCTGTTCCAGGAACTGAAAAGCCGGCGCAGCAAGACCTCCAATCGCTGGACCGTTCTGCCACTGAAAACCCTGCTACTCGAGCCCGGCACCCGTCTGAAAACCCTGCTGGATTGCGCCAGCTGTCGGATCAACAGCCTGCATAACCAGGGTATGGATCGCCTGGGCGAGGGCCTGCGGGTCAGCGGACGTGACCTGGACGGCATTGTGCAGGGGTTGGAAGATCCGGACCGGCCCTTCCTGGTTGGTGTGCAATGGCATCCGGAATTTCTCTTCTGGCAACGCCGTCAGATGCGCCTGTTCCGGGAGCTGGTGGAAGTCGCCCGGCAGCAATTACCCAGCGAAGAGCCGTTGATCGAGGACTCTGACGATCAGCCCTGAACCTGGTGCCTGCCTCAGCCGTTCAGGGATTCCCCAGGCATGAACCAGGCAAGTTCCCGATGCAGCTTCACCACCTGTCCGATGATGATCAGGGTCGGCGCCTGCAGCGGTGTCTTCTCGAGCAGACCCGGCATGCTTTCCAGGGTGCCGGTCAGGACGAAGTGGCGATTGGTGGTGCCTTGCTGTACCACGGCAATGGGCATTTCGGCCGACATGCCGTGGGCAATGAGTTGCTTGCAGATATTGGGCAGCCCGATCAGGCCCATATAGATTACCAGTGTCTGGTCGCCGTGGACCAGGGCCGGCCAGTCCAGGTCCACCTGGTCATTTTTAAGATGACCGGTGACAAAGCGCACTGACTGGCTGTAGTCACGGTGCGTCAGCGGTATGCCGGCATAACAGGCACAACCCGAAGCTGCCGTGATGCCCGGAACCACCTGGAAGGGAATGTGTTTTTCCGCCAGGGAGTCGATCTCTTCCCCACCCCGACCGAAGATGAAGGGATCGCCGCCCTTGAGGCGCAGCACCTTCTTGCCCTCTCCGGCCAGCCGCACCAGCAGGGCATTGATTTCTTCCTGGGGCACCGGATGCGACTTGGGCTCCTTGCCGACATGAATTTTTTCCGCATCGGGTCGCACACGGGCGAGAATCTCGGGCGATACCAGACGATCGTAAAGCACCACATCAGCGGCATACATCAGGCGCAGGGCCTTGAGTGTCAACAGATCCGGGTCACCAGGCCCGGCGCCCACCAGATAGACCTCGCCCTGCACCGACAGCTCATCGGCCTGTCCGATCTGATGCTCGATATAGGCTTCGGCTTCCTGGTCCTTTCCAGCAAACACCATTTCGGAGAGAGGCCCCTGCAGCAAGTTCTCCCAGAAACGGGTGCGATGCTCAAAGTCACTGATCTGTTCTTTGACTTTCGCGCGGAAGCGACCCAGCATGGCGGCCAGGCGACCGTAGGCGGCAGGTATACTGATCTCGAGCTTTTCCTTGAGCTGCCGGGTGAGCACCGGTGAACTGCCCCCGGTGGAAATGGCAAGCACCACCGGGGAGCGATCGACGATCGCCGGTACAATGAACGTGCAGAGCTCCGGTTGATCGACCACGTTCACCGGCATCTTGCGTGCACTGGCGAGGTGGGAAATCCGCTGGTTGACCGCTTCATCACTGGTCGCGGCAATCACCAGCATGGCGTCGTCCAGATCCGAGTCCTGGAATTCACGCTGGCGGATTTCGCCATCACTCTGCTCCACCAGGGCTCGCAGATCATCTCGTATATCCGGAGCGACCACTAACAGGCGGGCGCCACAGCGTTGCAGCAACGTGGCTTTGCGAAATGCAACTTCGCCCCCGCCTGCGACCAGGCAGAAGCGCTTCTTCACATCCATGAATACGGGTAAGTAGTCCATTCGAAACCCCTTGGAAACGACCGTGCACCCCGGCACGGCAAATATCAAACCAACTTCAGCCTGGCTCAGAGCCGGGTGATGCCTCCCATATAGGGTACCAGCGCCGAGGGCACGGTCACCGAACCATCGGCATTCTGGTAATTCTCAAGAATGGCAACCAGGGTGCGGCCGATGGCCAGGCCCGAACCATTGATGCTGTGCAGCAACTCGGGTTTGCCGGTTTCGGGGTTACGCCAACGGGCCTGCATGCGTCGCGCCTGATAATCCTCGAAATTACTGCAGGAGGAGATCTCCCTGTAGGTCTCCTGCGAAGGCAGCCATACTTCCAGATCCAGTGTCTTGGCCGCCGAAGCTCCCATGTCTCCTCCACAGAGCAGCATGGTCCGGTACGGCAGCTCCAGCATCTGCAGCATATGCTCGGCATGAGCGGTCAGCTCTTCAAGTGCGGCGGAAGATGTGTCGGGATGGACCAGTTGCACCAGCTCGACCTTCTCGAATTGATGCTGACGGATCATGCCCCGGGTATCCCGCCCATAGCTGCCAGCCTCGCTGCGGAAACAGGGAGTGTGACAGACGAATTTCAGGGGCAGTTTCGCAGCATCCACAATCTCGTCGCGCACCAGGTTGGTCAACGGCACTTCGGCGGTCGGAATCAGATAATAGTCATGCTCGCCTTTCAGGCGGAACAGGTCTTCGGCGAACTTGGGCAGCTGGCCAGTGCCGGTCAGGCTGTCGGCGTTGACGATGAAGGGAACATAGATTTCTTCATAACCGTGCTGCAGGGTGTGCTGGTCCAGCATGAACTGGATAAGGGCCCGGTGCAGGCGCGCGATTCCGCCGCGCATGACCACAAAGCGGGATCCGGTCAGCTTGGTGGCCGCGGCAAAGTCCATTGCCGGTCCGGTGCGTGCTTCATGCTCGCCCAGCTCGACATGATCACGGGGTTTGAAATCGAATGTCGGTGGTGTACCCCAGCGGCGCAGCTCCACATTCTCGCTTTCATCCTTGCC
>PWQG01000483.1 GCA_003556835.1 Gammaproteobacteria bacterium | reverse complement strand
CGGGGAGCAGTTCAGCCCCGAGTTCCTGGCCATCAGCCCCAACAACCGGATGCCGGCCATCGTTGATCACGATGTGGACGGCGACCCGGTGCCGGTGTTCGAATCCGGCGCCATCCTGATCTACCTGGCGGAGAAAACCGGCCGCTTCATGCCCACCGCCCCCCTCGGCCGCAAGGAAGCGCTGGAATGGCTGTTCTGGCAGGTGGGCAACATCGGCCCCATGGCCGGCCAGCTCAGCCACTTCGTCAATTACGCCCCCGAGGGGCAGGACTACTCCCACACCCGCTACGCTAACGAGTACAACCGCTGCCTGGGCGTACTGGAACGCCGCCTGGAGGGGCGGGACTACATGCTTGGCGACTACTCCGTGGCCGACATGGCCACCTGGCCCTGGGTGCTCATCGCCAAACCCCTGGGCGACACCTTGGAGGAATTCCCCAACGTCCGCCGCTGGCGCCAGGCCATCAAGGAACGCCCGGCAGCACAGCGCGCAGTGGACCTGGGCAAGGAATACCGCCGCCAGGGGCCGCCCGACGAGCGGGAGCGGGAGATTCTGTTCAATCAGCGTGCGCGCCGGGATTGAACACAAGAGCCACCATGCCGCTCCGCCACCTGACAGCGCCCTGGGCGCAATCAAATCGGAGCATCCGAGGTCACCATGTGTGAACTGCTGGCGATGAGTGCCAACACGCCAACGGACCTGTGCTTCAGTTTCGCCGGCCTGGCACGGCGCGGCGGCGCTGCCGGCCCGCACACGGACGGCTGGGGCGTCGCGTTCTACGAAGGGCGCGGCGTCCGCGTGTTTCACGACCCGGACCCCAGCGCCGACTCGCGCATCGCCGAGATGGTGCAGACCCACCCGATCAAAAGCCTGGCTGCCATCTGCCACATCCGTCAGGCCAATGTGGGCAGCGTCGGGCTGGAGAACACGCATCCCTTCATCCGTGAACTGTGGGGCCGCTACTGGAGCTTCGCCCACAACGGCCAACTGCCCGGCTTCAAGGCACGCCTCGGCGTCTACCAGCCAGTGGGCGATACGGACAGCGAGCACATCTTTTGCGATCTGCTGAACCGCATCCGCGACGAGCACACCCCGGACGCAAGCGATGACGCGCTGCTTCAGACCGTGGTACAGGCCTCAGCCGAATACGCACGCCAGGGCGTGTTCAACCTGCTGCTGAGCAACGGCAGTTGGGTGTTCACCTTCTGTAGTACCAAATTGGTGGCCATCACCCGCCGGGCGCCCTTCGGCCCCGCCCGGCTCAAGGACGCCGACGTCACAGTGGATTTCCAGGCAGTAACCACGCCCCGCGACGTGGTCAGCGTGATCGCCACCGAACCACTCACCAGCGACGAACAATGGGATGCCTACCAGCCGGGCGAGTGGCGCCTGTGGCATGACGGCCTGATCGCAGCCTCTGGCACCGAGGCCATCCCACTCCGCTCACATCCCGATCCGGAAACCCTCTGAACGGCCTCGAAACAGGAGGCAGGCCCCGTTTTCTCTGTGCGTCCCTTGGTTCGCCCTCGCCGCCTCCGGTATACTCGGCAACCCCGCACCATGCGCGAAGCGCCCCGGTAGCTCAGCTGGATAGAGCAATCGCCTCCTAAGCGATAGGTCGCAGGTTCGAATCCTGCCCGGGGCACCAATCCTGCCGGCACCGCCCGGATATAAAGCTGGCCAAGGAAAACTCGTCATCATGCCGGGGAGTGTTTTACGACACACCTCTCCAAAGGCACTGAATAGAACAACATTAGAAAATCATGAATGTTGTTCGCCCTTCGCTTGGAATCTCCTTGAATTCAATGGTTTCCACGTTTGATTTTCTCGGGCCTTTTCCACATAGACTAATAAGAGAATCCACGGAATATTTGCTACCCTCAAAGAGAGCCAACAAGTCCCCGTCGTTGCCATTCATGCAGTAACCAGTGAGGCCATGAATAACGGCCTGCCTGGAAAGCCATTTCCTAAAACCAACCCCTTGGACTTCACCGCCCACTACGACCTCAACCGCGTACGATATGTCCTTTTCTTCATCCGGAAAATAGTGATCCGCGATTACAGCTGCCACATCAAGCGGTTGCCCGAGAGTTGGCCAATGGTGAATAGGTATATCGCAGTTTGCATTAACTTCTATAATCGAATAATCTTGCACCGAAGGGGGCTTAGAGATATCTTCAGCAATGAGATCAACTCCAAAACACTCCAAGTCGGGAAATGCCTCGCAGCATTTCTCTACTTCATCGACAAATTCCTGATGAATGATATCCGTGACATCTTCACCTTCACCACCAACTCCAATATTCGCAATCGTCTGAAGGAAAACACGCCTCCCTTTCTCTATAACTGAATCCGGTGTCAACCCAATATTCCCCAACCTTCTTTCGACGTCACACGTAACTTTAATAGGATACCTGCTGTCATAGGGATTTTGAGCGCGAATTGCATTTTTCTTTTTCACCAGGTCATCAATTGTCGAAAAACCGTCCCCAATGACGTTTGCAGGCCAACGACGCATGGCCGCGACGAATTTTCCACCGACAACCAGTATCCGGTGGTCATCCCCCTCGATATGCTCTTCAACAATAAATTCTCTCTCACCCATTTCTTTAATGATGGATTCCAAACAACTCTTTTCTGTTATATTCGAAAATACCCCATTTCCTCCAGAACCATAAATAGGCTTTACAACAACTTTCTTCCTGTCAATACTATCAAACCACTGCAAGGCGTTATCGAACTCTGACCGACTGACCACAATACCTTTCGGAACCCTTAATCCAAAACTGTGAAGAAGGCTTTTTGTTTCTGTCTTATTTTTTGAAATCTCATTTGCTTTGAGCGATGTACTTGAAGGCATTGTCCCCCGAAAGACAATCGCCTTATTTTTACCTTTAGCAACCCAACGCCGAAGGTAGGCACTTTTCTCGCCCTCCTCGGGATAAATATCGATTTTTATGTTTTTTTGCATCAAAGCCCTTTGCAACAGAGCTTGTTTTCCGCCTAGCTTCTTATAAAAAATCTGGCTCTTGTCAAAATTAAATACTTTAGCCTTAAGCCTATCCATATACCAACTCCAACCAAAAAAATTACACTCAGCCGCATAAAGAAAGGGCAGCCTATGATATAGCTCGTAACTCATGTTTTCTGCGAGAAACCGGCGGCAAAAGAAAATCACCATTTACGGAAGAGCAGACCCCTTATCCGCGGAAGCAGATGTCTGGCCGGCGAACCACGCCTGGCCAGGCTTATCCGATATCTTTCGCTTGCCCCCCCGTATAGGCCATACCCCTGTCAGGCCTAACACACGCGTCTCTGGCAAAGCCTCCCAAATCCACCATGGCACATCCCTCCCCGGAAAGGCTGGATTCCGAAAAGGCCACACGTCCAGCAACCACTGTCGCAGAAACGCCCCGACCTCCTCTTCCAGCCCCGATGACTTCTCGCTGTTACGCACCCAATAATGCACCTGGGCGTCATACTCGCCTCGATCAGATGGGTAGATATAGACACACCCAAGACAACGGGTGCCATCAGGCCTATCGTGTAAGTGAAGCCGCTGCGCTGCTCAAAGTCCTCCTGATGATGCTTGAGATCACGATAGTTGTCCTCGATGCTCATGTCATCAGTGGGCCACTTCGTATCATATTCATAGAAGACATGCCGCAGACTCTCCCTGCTGGACATGACCGCGTCATAGTCATTTTCCATATCGTTTGTCGTAAGCGGGCGGAGCGTATAGGTATTACTTCCCACGGAGTGAGGAACGAGGAATTTTTTTGGAACGAATAATTTTCTGATGTTCAACATAGCTCCTGACGGGCACATACTTCTCATTTCCCAACCACACGGCACCCAAAATACAACACCACCCTCCCCTCAATCTCTTCCATTCCCTTCAGCGGGCGTCTCTTCCACCTCCTCGAAGAGGTCCTCCAGCGGCTCGCCCTCTTCGGTCAGGAGCTGGCTGTCGTAGGCCGCCTGGAGGCCGCTCTCATCCTCCGCGGCCTCCTCCTCGTCCGCCTCGGCGATGGCACCCGGGTAGAAGGGCGAGAGAATAGCCACCAGAATGCCGAGGGCGGCGAACATGGCGAAGGCGTCGGCGTAGCCGAAGCCATCCACCAGGCTGCCGACCACCGGCGAGCCGGTGGCCTGCCCCAGGGAGACCGCCATGAAGGGCAGCACCGGCCCCACCGACAGCCGGCCGGGCAGCAGGCGGATGCCGGTCATCAGGTAGAGCCCCGTCAGGCTCATGTAGGCCAGGCCGAAGACCAGCGCCGAGAAGGCCGTCAGCAGCGGCTGGTCGGGGCTGGCCGCCAGCAGCGCCAGGCTGGCAGAGAGCATCATCAGCATCAGTGCCTGGGTGATGGGCGGATTGTTGCGATCGGCCAGGTCCGCAACCACGGCGCCGCCGAGGCCGGCGACGCCCACCGCAAACCACAGCCAGGCGGTGGCGCTGGCGGGCAGGCCGCCCAGAGTCACCACCAGGTCGGGGGCGAAGATCCAGTAGGCGGCGGAGACGAAGCCCATCAGGAAGGCGAACAGCGTGAGCCGGACCAGGCGCGACCAGGGCAGCTCGTTGAGCGGCGGCGGGTCTGCCGCGTTCGACGGCACGATGCGCGAGACCGCGGGCAGGAAGAGCAAGGCGGCGACCACCCCGAGTACGGCCAGCACGGCGAAGGAGAGGTAGGCGAGGCGCCAGGCGCCGACCATGAACAGCACCGT
>PWQG01000021.1 GCA_003556835.1 Gammaproteobacteria bacterium | reverse complement strand
GCCTCCTCGATCCGCTGGGCCGGGTAGGCCGGGTCGAAGATTTCCGGGTAGTACTCAGCCAGCACCTGATTGACCCACTCTTCGTCCAGCCCCAGCAGGCCGACCCACAATTTCAAATCCGGGCCTCGGAAGAAATCCCACGCGGACTCCAGCGCCCGCTGCTCTTTGCGCCGAGCCTTCTTCGAGATCGGCAGGTAGCGGTTCTGGTACAGGTCATCCAGCGCCTGCCGGATTGCTGCGATCGCGACCATCCGGTGCGGGGTCCGGGGGACGGTGGCAGCCGAGCCAAGCATCGCCGCCACGATCGCGGGACGGTGCTTCGATGCCAGCTTTGCTCGGCTCCAGAGGGCGTGCTGTGCGGTGCCGAAACGGATTTGATGCAGTCTTTCAAGTGTGCTCATGGTGCTCTCCTGTGGTGGTTTTTCTGTTGCTGAAATCTGGGCAGTACCGGAACGGTTTTGCCTTTGGCCCGGATAGAAACTGGAAGCTTGGTCGGTGGAACCAGATGTACTGGTTGGGCTCGTCCTCGCCGTTACGCTGCTTCTCGCAGCGGATGGACCCGTCAGGCTGGCTCGCGATCTTCTCGTCAGGCTGGCGGTTTTCCTTCTCAGCCACCCGCAGTTCGGTCTCCTTCTCGCGGTTACGCCAGACCGTCAGCACGGTATCGGCCATGTCGGTGATCGCGCCGGTCCCCTTCACCCCGTCCTTATCCGTGCCACCCTTGCGCATGTGGTGGACGAGGAAGACGATGGACTGGGTGTCCTTGGCAAAGTCGGTCAGACGGTCGATGAAGTTCTTCTGGCCGTTGTAGTCATCCTCGGCGAACCCGCACTTGGCGAGGTTGTCGATCAGGAAGACCTTGATGCCGTAACGGCGGCGGGCGTAGCGGAAGACATCAAGCATCCGATCCGCCTTGGCAGTGCCGGTCAGGTCGAACACCCACATGCCGTCGTGCATCCAGCGCATCGCGTGCTGCATGTACTCCTTGGTGGCATCTGCAATACCGGTCGCCTGCCGGATCATGCGGGCCAGATACCGTTCGGGCCGGAACTCCATGCTCGCAATGCAGACATCGAACCCTGCCCGAATCGCCTCCAGCATCAAGTGCCCGCAGAACTGGGACTTGCCGGTCGCGTTCGCCCCGGCGACGATGATCAGTTCGTCTGGCCGGAAGCGGAGCGTGTTGTTCAGTGACGGGAACGGTGGCTCGAAACCCATCTCGGACAACTTCTCGCCGTACAGCAGGTCTTCGATCTTGCTCAGGTAGTCCAGCGGCCTGCGAAGCTCGGGAGGATCGATCGAGCGGGACTCAGCAAAGCAAGCCTTGATCCGCTCCTCGGTCACGCCCTTGATCAGGCAATCGTTGGCATCCTTCTCAGGGAGCGAGACAACCCGGCAGCGGTCCCGGCCCAGACGCTCCACCAACTCCGCCGTCGCCTTCTGGCCCGCATCGTCGGTGTCCAGCGCGAGGTAGATCGTGTCGAACCGGGCGAGGTGGTCGTACTCATGCTCCACCCACTGGTGGCTGTTCGCGCCGTTGGGTACGGACAGGGCCGGGATGCCGTACTGGGTCAGCGCGATGGCATCCAGTTCGCCCTCGGTGATCGCCACCGACCGGACCTTCGGGTCCAGTGCCTGCCACCCGAACAGCCCGGGACGGCAGCCCGGGGCCGAGCGCATCTGCTTGTCGGTGGTCCGGTACTTCACCGCAACCAACTTGCCGTCAGGGTCAGCGAAGGGGAACGCCAGCCAGTCACCGTCCGAGCGCAGCTTGAACCGGGTCACGACCTGCGGGTCCAGCCAGCGTACCGACTGCAGCCACGTCAGGTGGAGCTGAGACAGCGGCCCCAACTTCACCTCGGGCCGGGAGTACGGCTTCTCCGGTCTCGCCGGGGTGGTGTCGATGCCCAGCCACTTGGCCGCATCATCGATCGCATCGGCAATGCTCAAGCCCCGGGTGGCTGCCCAGAGGTCAAGCAGGTCACCGTGCTCGCCGGTCGCGTAGTCGTTCCAGCGGCCCTTCTTCGGGCCGGTCAGGTTCAGCGCCAGACTTTCGCCGACCGATCCGCTGGTGTCCCCGGCCCTGAGCAGGGAGCCATGACGCTTGCCGTTCGGCAGTAACTCGTCGGCAACGGACTCGGCGTTCTCGGCCAGACGGGAGGATATTTCGGAAGCCCAAAGTTTCATGCGCCACCCTCCATCCAGTGCGGGACGGACGATGCCTGAAGCTTGCCCCTCGGCGGCTCGATCTCATCGTCCCACCGGCTGCCGTTGATGTACGTCGTCGGGTCCGGAACGTAGCCTTCCAGCCAGCGGCCATCCCGGGCAGTCCGGGCCTGTACGTCGGCGATGATTTCATCGGCCTTGAGGTCCAGCTTTCTGGCCTTCCACTTTTTCCGGGCCTCGGCCTTCTTGACCTTCTTCGGGTAGGTCAACCAGAAGTCATCGAACCGGTCAGGCGCAGTCTGACCAATAGGTTTTTCTTTCTCTGTCTCTGTCTCTGTCTCTTCCTCTGGTCTGACAGAGTTTAGAATCTTGCTAGCATCCGCTAGCATCGCGCTATCACCGACCAGAAAACCACTATCAATCAAAGGCTTAAAGTCGGGCGGCGAATTAAGGAAAGCGAGTCGTTCGATGTACGCCTGACCCACCCTGTCCACCCTGACCTGACCCTCGTTGCGGCTGGCTACCAACATGCAAGCAACCGCTAGCACTCTGCTAGCATCGTCTAGCACGACCCAGTCTTCCGAGGTCAGGAGTTCAAAGTGGAGCTTGATCCAAGGCGGATTACGGTCCTTGTAGTGCTGGAACTTCTCCCAGTTCCTGATGCTCAGGTGCGTCACTCCACACCCCCAAGGCTCAGGCGCAGATCGAGGCTGTTCAGGGCATCCAACTGTTCGTCGGCGAGGAAGATCACGGCCCCGTTCTGGCACAGGTCGTACCCGTTCGCCCGGGGGCGAACAGAGATATCCAACTCCGGGCCATCGGCTGATGGCAGGGATTCCCGGGGTAGCTCGAAGCAAATCTCTGGTGCCGTGTCTGTACAAGAACGCACATTGGCTGGACAAGAAAAACTCATTCCAGCACCTCCCGGCAATCCTTGATCAGCCCGTCCTTGACCATGCGGTTGAGAGCAGCCGCCACCAGCGGAGCCATCTCCACGGTGATCCGGATTATCTGGGGTGCAGTGTTGCCCGCGATCGGCTGCTGCAAGAACTCGATGTCCCCGCAGGCGTCGAGGTTGATGGTCAGGGGGTGAAACTTGACTGTTTTCATGATATGATTTCCTTGCTGGTCGGTTTCATGGAGCCCTTTGGGCTGTCGGTACTTGATTGGCTATTCCTGTGGTGGGAATACTGAGCCCCTCAATCGAGGGGCTTTTCTTTTTCTGGAAGTCATGCCGCGCTCACCTTTCCCTCAGCAATCAGGCACCTGATCTGCCACTGGAACGCAATACTCAGCACGTCATCGTCTGAATACCGGCTCAGCCGCTGGTGCGATGTTTCGAGCTTCTGTGAAAGCTGGTAATCGGTCGGCACGTTGAAAAGCTGGCGTGCCTCCGCCTTTGTGTATTGTCTGCTCATGGGTCACATCTTACGCCAGAAAAAAAGATTGTGCAACCCACTTGCAAACGCAATTGCGTTGCGGTATGATCTGCCCATCGACTAGCAAAACCACCACGGAGACAGCAAGTGAGCAACATTCCCGCACTCAAGGTATTTGACAGCAACGGCAAGTATCAGGCCAGCGTCAAGGACAAAGCCGCAGCCGCTGCGCTGATGGCGTTTTATGGAGCAGGCGCAAGTATTCGCTACAACGGCCACAGCAAGAAGAACATTGTCTGGACTGAAGGCAGCGAGCAGGAGTGCGCCCATCACTCTTACGACGCAGTGGTCGAAACCATCTCCGACCGCATTGCAGAGCGACAGGCTCGCTTTTTCGGGCGGGAGGTGCCGTCATGACCCGCCCCCGCCACATTCCCAAAGACGGCGAACGCTATGACGGCGAAGCGCCGTTTACCTCCCACCGCATGGACTTGGCGCGATCCGAAGCCCGAGCAGCCCGCACCGGGCAAGTGCTAGTCGCGATAATGGTCGCTACTGCCACGCTGGGTCTGGCCGCGATTGCTTGGACTCTGTGGGGGTCGGTATGAGCGGGTGGACGCCGGGGCCGTGGATGCCTCATGCAACGGGCCTCGCCAGAAGCGGCAAGCCAGAGCATGAGATTCATTGGTCGGAGGATGGCGAGTGCATTGCAGAGATTGTGCATGGAAAACCGGAAGCCCACCTAATCGCCGCCGCGCCGGATTTGTATAAGGCGCTTCAGTCAATGCTGACTTTCTACGGCATGGACCGGGAGAAGGGCGAGGTGTCTGATGTGATACATGCCGAAGCTGAAAAAGCCCTTGCAAAAGCCCGTGGCGAAGGGGACGAATCATGAGCGGATACGGGATTATTTGCAGGGCAAGAACCGGCAAAGGCATCACGCGCCTAGCCCTAGTCGATCGCACAAAAACCCGGCGGCTTTGGTGGACTTCTGACGATCCCGCCATTGCTATCTGCTACGAGAGCAAGAGCGCTGCCGAGTTCGCCTGTGGCAGGCTCAAGAAGAACTCACCGCAGGTTGTCACCTTCGATGAGGCCTGCCAGATGTTGCGCTATCAGGCAGATGTTCGCCGCGTTATGGAGCGCATGGAGGCCGAATCATGATGGCAACCCGAAACACTCCCCCGCTCT
>PWQG01000229.1 GCA_003556835.1 Gammaproteobacteria bacterium | reverse complement strand
GTGGAAATGCAGCAACTCCAGCTGATCCGCCTGTCCATTTGACTCCAGGGTCTCGATAAGGCGCAGGGCTTCGGGAATGGTCAGCCCGAACTTGGACGCGGAACCGCCAGATTCGTACCAACGTCCCGAGCCACGGGTATTGAGCTTGAGGCGCACGCCCATGCGTGTGCCAACATCGCGCTCCTTCGCCAGCGCCGTTAACTGCTCGAATTCCGAGTACTTCTCGATGATCGGCAGCACCTGCTGTCCGGCATGCTGGGCATTGAGCATCAACCCCAGCATGGTGCGATCCTTGACCCCGTTGCAGAGCAGCAGGACCCGGTCATCAACCAGGGGCAGCGCGGCAAGCAATTCCGCCCTGGAACCACATTCCAGTCCGATATTGAATTCACTGCCGGCCTCCAGGATCTCGGCCACCACCTCCTGCAATTGATTGACCTTGATAGGATAGATGCTGCGGTATTCACCCGGATACCCGGCGCTCGCAATCGCCTCGGAAAATTTCCGGTTCAGGCGCCGCACCCTCGAGGTGATGATGTCCTGGAAACGGATCAACAGGGGCAGTTCGGCGCCCTGTTCCTGCGCCGCCCGGATCACCTCCATCACATCGAGGTCGAGCTCGCCATCCTCGCTGGGACGCACCGAAACGTGGCCATGCTCGTTGACGTTGAAAAAACCATCAGCCCAGGCATCCATGGCATACAATGCCCGGGCGTCTGCACTGCTCCAGCCCGACGCGGTATTCCGAGTCATGCAATATTCCTCTCAATCGTGATTTTCAAGCGACAGAATGCCAGCGATCGGCGTAAAGACAGAGTAGTTCGATGGCGATCTGGGCGGCCGCCAGTGCGGTGATTTCCGCGTGGTCATAAGCCGGCGCAACCTCGACCACGTCCATCCCGACCACATTGATGCCCCGCAACTCCCGGATGATGTCCAGCGCCTGGAAGCTCGACAGCCCGCCAGGCACCGGCGTGCCGGTCCCCGGTGCATAGGCCGGGTCCAGGCAGTCAATATCGAAGGTGATGTAGACCGGTGAATCGCCGGCACGGGCGCGCACTTCTTCTGCAATCTCGCGACCGGACTTGCGGTGCACTTCACTTGCCGAGATGACCCGGAAACCCAGGGTATCCTCATTGACCGTACGGATGCCGATCTGGCTGGAAGTCTCCGGTCGCACCAAACCCTCCAGGGCGGCCTGATGGAACATCGTGCCGTGATTGACGCCGTTGCCCGACGAGGGCCAGGTGTCAGTATGGGCATCAAAATGCACCAGGGTGAGGGGGCCGTGACGGGCGGCGTGTGCCCGCACACTCGGGTAAGAGACAAAATGATCTCCCCCCAGCATCAGGCTGGCAGCCCCCGACTGCAGGATCGTGTCGATATGGGATTCGATATGCGCCACGCTCAGCAGATTGTCTCCCGGCGGCTCACAATCACCATAATCGACCACGCGCATGGCCGCCATGGGATCCAGCGACCAGGGCCAGGGCCGCTCCCAGGCAATCGAAGCCGACGCATTACGAATGGCTCGTGGCCCAAGCCGGGCACCCGGACGGTTGGTGGTGGCGATATCCAGAGGCACACCACTGACCGCAACATCCACGTTTTTCAGGTCCCGCTGATACGGACTGCGAAAAAAACTGCCGGCTCCGGCGAAACCCGGGTTGTGTGAAAGCCCCTTCCCCGGCTCTCCGCGGAAGGCATTGTCCCAACTGCTACTCATTCAAACTCCTGGGGAAATCTCTGAGTCATTCGGTGGCCGCACTGGCATCCAGGCCAGTCAGCTCCCGGCTCAGTCGGTCCAGCTTGCGGCGCGCCTCGTGATCGTAGGCCTGGGCATTGGCCCGGGCCTCACGTTTCCGATTCAGATAAATGCCGCTATGCTGCGCGAACTCCTCTGAAACAGCAAGATTCATGACGGCATCCGCGCCCTCGTCGACAGTGCTCCGCGGTGTCGCACCGGCCTCCCGGACCAGTGTGGTATCCATGAACGTGGCCGGATGCAGAGCATAGACATTGACGCCGGTGTTTTCCAGCCGTTTCGCCAGCTCGAAGGCATGGAGGATCTGGGCCAGCTTGCTTTGGGTATAGGCACTACCGGGATTGTAATGCTCAGACATCATCACATCGGAAAAATTGATGGGCCGCTGGCCGGCCGAGGCCACGTTGATGATGCGGGCGGGTGCACTGTCCAGCAGTCGCGGCAGCAGCAGCTCGGTCAACAGGAAATGCGACAGGTAGTTGACCTGGAAAATCAGTTCATGACCGTCCTCGCTCAGGGGCCGCTCGCCATCGGAACTCACTCCGGAACCGATACCGGCGTTATTGATCAACAGATGCAGGGCGTCATGATCTGCCAGCACCCGATCTGCCAGGCTCCGTACAGCGTCCAGGGAAGCCAGGTCAGCCGGATAGAATTGGGCACTGCCTCCATCGGACCGGATCTGCTCGACCAC
Organism: Gammaproteobacteria bacterium; assembly: GCA_003556835.1. Taxonomy (GTDB): domain Bacteria; phylum Pseudomonadota; class Gammaproteobacteria; order Pseudomonadales; family Pseudohongiellaceae; genus PWQG01. Next base: position 2,279 of record PWQG01000229.1, on the reverse strand, counting down.
CGCATTGCCCCGCTCGAGGTTGCGCCCGTGGACAATCACATCCGCGCCCATGGCGCCAAGGCGCAAGGCAAGTTCACGTCCCATGCCATCCGTGGAGCCGGTGATCAGCACGGTCTTACCGTGCATTGGGACATTTTGCGCCGCAGCACTCGCGGCTGTCATCAGCACGACCATGGTCAGACACAGCGAAGTCAGTATACTGATCCCGCGACTACCACAATGATTGTGTTTCATGCTCCCCTCCTCGCAAGGCATGAATTTTCTCCTTGCGGCCCCCAAAGATTATCCAAGACTGACCCAAAAACCAATAGCCGCGCATCCTGACGCATGGATTCAACAATCCGTCGCAAACGACTGTTACAGTAACGTCTTGACACAGACATACGATCGTATTGCGGTACCCTCCTGCCTAAGCTGGCAGCACGGTATACAAAACCGTTTGTCATCCAGGGACGTAGGTTCAGGCAGACACAGCGATACTGGAATCGGGTATCGCATTCCAGTTCTCGGGCCCCGTCGGAAACTGTACGGCTCCCCCAAAGCAGGCGTTGAACATGATTTCCAGGTTGATGTACCGCTCCGCGCAATTGCTGCTTGTCGCCGCCGCAGTGACCATGACCGCTTGCAGCAGTGATGATGACCCCGGACGCGGTGCCAGCGGAGGTCCCCCGGGCGGTTTCCCGGGAGGTGGCGGCGGACGCGGCGGCGAAGCCCAGATTCCATCGGTGGAGGTGGTGCAGACCGAAATCGGTGCGCTACCACTGGAAGAGCGTCTGACCGGACGCGTCATCGCCCGCAACCAGACCGAGATCTACCCTGAGGTAGGTGGCCCCATCACCGAAATTTTCGTGGACGACGGCGATTTCGTACGTGAAGGCGACCCGTTGGTGCAGATCCGCGATTCCGAATACATCGAACGCTATCAGCAGGCCGCCTCCGGACTGGAAGTGGCCCAGGCCCAGAGGCGCCAGGCTGAAGCCCAGCTGGAGCAGCTGCGCAACCAATTGAACCGGGTCGAGGAGCTGAGCACACGGCAACTGGAGACCACCGCCAACCTGGAATCCATCCGTGCGGAAGTGGCAGTGGCCGAAGCCACGGTGGACGTGCGCCGATCACAGGAAAACCAGGCACGCTCCCAGATGGAGGAACGCCGCCTGGACCTGCAACGGACCACGGTCACCGCGCCAACCAGCGGCCGGGTCGGCCAACGCAATGCCGAGCGCGGCCAGCTGACAAATACCGGTACGCGACTGTTCCTGATTGGCGACCTTACCGAGGTCCGGGTGGAAATCTCGCTGACCGAACGCATGCTCAATGTCATCGACGAAGGCATGCCGGTCAACATTTATTCCGATTTCTGGCCAAGTACCATCCTGCGTTCGGAGATCGCCAGGATCTCCCCTTTTCTGGATACGGGCACACTCCGCACCCAGGGGTACATCAATGTCGAGAATCCCGATGGCCTGATGCGCTCGGGCATGTTTGTGACCGTGGATGTGTTGTATGGCCAGACCGAACAGGCCGTGCTGATACCCAATGGCGCCCTCTACCGCAATCCGCGTACCGGGGAGGAAGGGGTGTACGTGGTTGATGCCAGCGGTGTCGACCTCACTTCCAGCATCAATTCCCTGGAGGGCGCTCCCGTGCTGAGCCCCCCACTCCCGGTCCGTTTCGTGCCGGTGGAAGTCATCGCTGGAGGCCGCATGGCCAGCGGTGTTGTGGGAATCGAAGAGGGCGACTGGGTGGTATCGGTGGGCCAGAACCTGCTCTCTTCCGGCAATGTGAACCAGGCCCGCGTTCGGGTGATGGACTGGGACCGAATGTTGCAGCTGCAAAGAATGCAATCCCGGGACCTTTTTGACGTGATCGATAATCGCAGCCGCCAGGCACAGTCCACCGGAAGTTGATTCGCCCTGACGGCGGGAAGGTAGCAACATGCCATTGACTCAAGGTTCCATCAACCGTCCCATCACCACCACGATGGTGTTCCTCATTGTCATCAGCCTCGGCATCATCAGTTTCCGGTTCCTGCCCGTGGACCTGATGCCGCCAATCGAGACCCCGCAGCTCAGTGTGCAGATCAGTTATCCGAACGTCGGCCCGGAAGAAATCGAGCTACTGATCACCGAACCGCTGGAGAACGCCCTTTCGATTGTGGCCAATATCGAGCGGATGACGTCCCGGTCACAGGAAGGCAATGGTTCGGTGAGCCTGACTTTTGCCAGTGGCACCAACCTGGACGAAGCCACCAATGATGTGCGCGAGGCCCTGGATCGACT
>PWQG01000461.1 GCA_003556835.1 Gammaproteobacteria bacterium | reverse complement strand
TAGAGAAGAGTGAGCATGGGCAAAAGTGTTGTTGTTCTGGGGACCCAGTGGGGAGATGAAGGCAAGGGCAAGATCGTTGATCTGTTGACCGAGCACGCCGGGGTGGTGGCCCGATTCCAGGGGGGGCACAACGCCGGCCATACCCTGGTGATCAATGGCGAAAAAACGGTCCTGCACCTGCTGCCCTCCGGTATCCTGCGTGAGGGCGTAAGCTGTGTGATCGGCAATGGCGTGGTCCTCAGCCTGGAAGCCCTGATACGGGAGATCGGCGGCCTGGAGGCCCGGGGTGTGCCGGTCCGTGAGCGCCTGAAGATCAGTGGCTCCTGTCCCCTGATCCTGCCATCGCATGTTGCCTTGGACCAGGCCCGCGAAACCCGTCTTGGCTCGGACAAGATTGGTACCACGGGTCGTGGCATCGGTCCAGCTTATGAAGACAAGGTGGCACGGCGGGGTCTGCGTCTGCATGAAACCCTGGACGAAAAACACTTTGCCGAGCGCCTGCGCGAACTCATGGCCTACCACAACTTCCTGCTACGCGAATATTACGGGGCGGAGGAAGTCGATTTTGATACGGTCCTGCCAATCCTGCTTGAGCAGGCTGCCGACCTCGGGGCCATGATCGATGACACGGTCGACATCCTGCACCGGCATCGGCAGGCAGGAGACAATCTGCTATTCGAAGGCGCACAGGGGTCACTGCTGGATATCGATCATGGCACCTATCCCTTCGTCACCTCATCCAACACCACCGCAGGAGGCACGGCCACCGGCAGTGGCTACGGCCCCCTGTACCTCGATTATGTGCTGGGCATCACCAAGGCCTATACCACCCGTGTCGGTTCAGGACCTTTTCCCACTGAACTGTTCGATGATACCGGGGCCCATCTGGCCAATGTGGGCCAGGAAAAGGGTGCCACTACAGGACGGGACCGGCGTTGTGGCTGGTTCGACGCGGCTGCGGTGCGCCTGGCGATCCGGATCAACAGCGTCTCCGGGATCTGTCTGACCAAGCTGGATGTGCTGGATGGACTCGATGAGATACGGGTCTGTACCGGCTACGAAGCAGCGGTTTCCGGCAAGGCGGTCAGTGCATTGGGTGCCTACCAGGATTTGCGACCGGTATACGAAACCCTGCCGGGCTGGAGCGAATCCACTTCCGGCATTCGCAGCCTCGAGGAGCTTCCGGCCAATGCGCGCGCCTATATAGAATATATCGAGAAACAGATAGAGGCGCCGGTGGACATCATTTCCACCGGGCCGGATCGCGAGGAAACCATCGTTTTGCGGCACCCCTTCATGGGATGAGCACACGGTCATGCGGTTTCCACTGTGTGGAGTAGTGCACGATGGATGTAGCCAGTATCAATGGCGTGTTTCTGATCGGTGCCCTGCTGGTCAGTTTCAGCGTGCTCGTCAGCGCCGTCTCTTCCCGGCTGGGCATTCCGATTCTCGTGATCTTCCTGGCCGTGGGAATCCTCGCGGGTGAGGAAGGTCTCGGTGGCATCCAATTCAACGACTACACTATTGCTTTTTTCGCCAGCAATCTGGCCCTGGCGATCATCCTGCTCGATGGTGGGATGCGCACCCGCACAGCGACCTTCAAGGTTGCCCTGGGGCCGGCCCTGTCCCTGGCCACCGTGGGGGTGGTGCTGACAGCCAGCCTCACCGGGCTGGTGGCCGCCTGGTTGTTCGATCTGAGTCTCATGCAGGGTCTGCTGATTGGCGCCATTGTCGGTTCCACCGATGCGGCTGCGGTCTTTTCCCTGCTCGGGCAGCGCCATCTTAACGAGCGGGTCGGGGCCACGCTGGAAATCGAATCGGGCAGCAATGACCCGATGGCCATCTTCCTCACTGTAGCGCTGATTGATGTATTGCTGAGTGCGGATGGCGAAAATGGTTTCGGCCTGGGCTTCCTGGTATCCCTGGTTCAGCAGTTCGGCCTGGGGGTGCTCATGGGGGCCATCGGTGGCTGGCTGCTCTTGCAACTGATCAACCGCTGTGCGCTGGCAAATGGGCTGTATCCCCTGCTGGCGGTCAGCGGGGGGCTGATGATCTTTGCCACCACCAATGTGCTGGGTGGCAGTGGATTCCTGGCCATCTATCTTTGTGGACTGCTGCTGGGCAATAAGCCGCTGCGCAGTCGTACTTCCATTCTCAGTGTGCTGGACGGGCTGGCCTGGCTCAGTCAGATCGGCATGTTCCTGGTGTTGGGGCTGTTGCTCACGCCGAGCGAATTGCTGCCCATTGCCATCCCCGGTCTTGCCCTGGCGCTGTGGATGATCCTGGTGGCTCGCCCCCTCGCGGTGATCATCAGCCTGTCAGTGTTCCGTCGTTTCAAGTGGCGGGAGCGCTGGTTCATCTCCTGGGTCGGGCTGCGTGGCGCCGTGCCCATCATCCTGGCGGTGTATCCGGTGATGGCCGGGTTGCCGGATTCCCAGCTGTATTTCAACCTGGCCTTTTTTGTTGTGCTGGTTTCACTGTTGCTGCAGGGCAGCAGTCTGCCAGCTGCCGCCCGACTGGCCCGGGTTCAGGTGCCGTCACAACCGAAACCCATTTCACGCACCGGACTGGAGATCAATCCGACCAGCGAATGGGAGCTGTTCATCTACCGGCTGGGTGCGGAAAAGTGGTGCATCGGCAAGCAATTGCGGCGTCTGACAATGCCTGAGGGGACACGGATTGCGGCCCTGTTCCGCAGTGGCGAATTATTGCATCCGCGCGGCAGTACCCGCCTACTGGCCGATGATGTGTTGTGCATTGTGGCACGGGAGAAAAACCTGCCCTCGCTGGGCAAGCTGTTCAGCGAAGAACCACTGTCCGACCGGGACCTGTGGTTCTTTGGTGATTTCATCCTGGATGCCGATGCCCTGCTGGGAAATCTGGCGCCGGTATACGGTCTGGAGCTGCCGGATAAGTTGACCAATGTCAGTATCGGTGACTACTTGACCCGGCGCATGGGTGGCAAACCGGTAGTGGGCGACTATATTGAATGGCAGGGTTTTGCCTGGACCATTGCGGACATGGTTGATGGCCGGGTCAGCAAGGTCGGTATGAAGCTGCTGCGCTGAGCCGTGCAGAGCCAGAAGGCTTCCGGTACACTGGACCTCGGACAACCATAAAAAGAGGTTCTGCATGCAATCGATTTACCGACTGTTTCCATCCCTGCTTCTGCCCCTTGCCGCATTGCTGGCAATGAGTGTTTCCGCAACCGCTGATGAGCCGCCGGAAGAGCCTCCGGCGCATTGGGGTCCACTTTCCTCCACGCTGGAGGAGATTGAATATCCCCATCCCGTGAGCTACATGGATGTGCGTCTGTTTGGCAAGGACGGCCGCCTTGCCTATATGGACGTGCCGCCTTCCGGTCCGGACAATGGCCGCACGGTGATGCTGTTCCATGGCATGAACTTCGCCGGCATCGGTTTTGCTCCCACCATTGAGGAACTGAGTGCGGCGGGTTTTCGCACCATTGCGGTTGACCGCATCGGTTACGGGCGCTCCTCGAAGCTCGACATTCCCTACAACCTGAACATGTTCGCGGCCAACGCCCGCGACCTGATGGATCATGTGGGTGTTGACGAGGTGGCCGTGGTGGGTCATTCCATGGGTGGCATGGTGGCGAGCCGTTTCGCCATGACCTACTCCGATGTCACCAGTCATGTGGTTTTTGTCAATCAGATCGGCATGGGTGATCAGCGTCAGAGCCGCGGCTGGCGCGATCATGAAGAGGTCTACCAGAGCGCCCTGAACGCCAACTACCAGTCCATCCTGCGTAATCATATGTTGTACTACAACGAGGGCTGGAAGCCAGAGTATCTCGATTTTGTCTATTACCAGTATGGTCAGACCCTTGGTAGTGAGTGGCCCAAGCTGGCGCGCATTCGTGCCTGGCAGCAGATGATCCTCTACTTCGATCCTGTGCTGTACGACTGGCAGCATATTGATACCAAGGCCCTGGTTATTGGTGGTGAGCTCGATCGTCTGACGCCGAACTTTGCCGACCAGGCAAGGAATGTGGCCGAAACACTGCAGAACGCCGAGCTGCGACTGTATCCGGGAATCGGTCATAACCCGCATTTTGAATACCCGGAACAATACCACGCTGATTTGATCGAGTTTCTGCGTTCTGATCCGGATGAGCCGGCTCGCAGCGACTGGTAGTCTGCGGCGACCATCAGGAGATCGAAAAAAGAGGGCGGCCCGAAGGTCGCCCTTTTTTTGCCTCCCCACTCCGCGTTTCGCCACCGCCTGTAAAGCGGTAGAATGCCCGATCATCATACGTTCAGTGCGAACACGAATCTGTGTGATTGTGTGAGCCATGATGCAAATTCAAACTCAGGGGCGGGAACCATCATCATGTCAGATGAAACCTTCAAGGAAAGTGCACTTCGCTATCATGCGGAGGCACCGGCAGGAAAGCTGGAAATCCGACCGACCAAACCACTGGCGAACAACCGGGATCTGTCCCGGGCCTATTCGCCCGGGGTGGCTTTTGCCTGTGAATTGATCCAGGAAGATCCGCGGGAAGCGGCCAATATGACCGCGCGGGGTAACCTGGTGGCGGTTGTGTCCAATGGCACGGCCGTGCTGGGGCTGGGAGATATCGGCCCGCTTGCCGCAAAGCCTGTGATGGAGGGCAAGGCGGTCCTGTTCAAGAAGTTCGCTGATATCGATGTGTTTGATATCGAGATCAACGAGAAGGACGTCGACCGCCTGGTGCATATCATTGCCTCCCTGGAGCCCACGTTTGGTGGCATCAACCTGGAGGATATCAAGGCACCCGAGTGTTTCCTGGTGGAGCGCAAGCTGCGCGACATGATGAACATTCCGGTATTCCATGATGATCAGCACGGTACGGCCATTGTGGCAGCGGCAGCCATCTATAACGGTCTGCGCATTGTTGAGAAGCGCCTGGAGGATATCAGGCTTGTGGTGTCCGGAGCCGGTGCGGCCAGTATTGCCTGTGTCGAGCTGCTGATGACCATGGGGCTGCGCATGGAGAACATCCGTATGCTCGATCGCCGGGGCGTCATCTACAAGGGGCGCAAGGAAGGGCTCAACCCCTGGAAAGAAAAGTTTGCAGTTGATACGGAAGATCGCACGATAGAAGACGTGATGGAGGGCGCCGATCTGTTCATGGGCCTATCCGGCCCGGGGGTACTGAACGCCGACCTGGTCAGGTCAATGGCCCGGGACCCATTGATCCTGGCGATGTCCAATCCGATTCCCGAGATCATGCCGGAAGAAGCGCAGGCCGCACGACCGGATGCGATCCTGGCCACCGGGCGTTCGGATTACCCGAACCAGGTGAACAATGTACTCTGTTTTCCCTTCATCTTTCGTGGCGCACTGGACTGCGGTGCCACACATATCAATGACGCCATGAAACGCGCCTGTGTCAAAGCCATCGCCGACCTGGCCACGCGGGAGATATCCGAGACGGTGGCCAAGGCCTACATGGGCGAGGAGCTGCGTTTCGGGCGCGACTACCTGATCCCCAAGCCCTTTGATCCACGCCTGATCGAGGAGGTGCCGGTGGCCGTGGTCCAGGCGGCCATGGACAGTGGTGTGGCGACCCGTCCGATCGCGGACATGGAAGCCTATCGCAATCGGCTCAGTGCCTATGTCAGCGGCAGCCGACTGTTCATGCAGCCGACCATCGAGTTGGCCCGCCGTTATCCGGCTCGCATTGTTTATACGGAAGGGGAAAATGATGATGTGCTGCTGGCGATGCAGGCCGTGGTCGATGAAGGCATCTGCACACCGGTTCTGATCGGTCGTCCTGGTGTGATTGATCAGAAGATCAATCGCATGGGGCTGCGCCTGGTGCCGGGTCGTGACTTCGAAGTGGTCGACTCCAATCAGGCGGATGTGCACGAGCCCTACTGGCAGTTCTACCATGAGCACGTGGGTCGCTCCGGGGTGTCGGTGGAAGCCGCGCGCACCACCGTGCATACCAACAGCACGGTCCTGGCTTCCGTCATGGTCGCCATGGGCGATGCCGATGGCATGATCTGCGGCAAGGTGGGCCGTTTCGACGCGCATCTGCGTGATATCCGACCGATCATCCGCTCGACCAAGAAAGGAGGGCGCCTGTCATCGATCTGTGTGCTGCTGATGGATGAAGGCCCCGTTTTCCTGGCCGATCCCTTCGTCAATGTTGATCCCACGGAAGAGGAGGTGGTTGATATCGCACGCGATGCCGTGCGCTTCGTGCGTCAGTCCTGCGATATCGAGCCGGTGGTGGCCCTGTTGTCACACTCCAATTTCGGCACCTATGAGGACAGCTCGGCCCTGAAGATGAAACAGGCTGCGCACCGCCTGCGCAACGAAATGCCGGACGTGCAGGTCGACGGCGAAATGCACGCATTCACGGCCCTGAACCCGGAATTGCGGGAGGGCGTTTTTCGCGGCGCCAACATCAAGGGGCGAGCCAATGTCCTGATCATGCCCAATATGGACACTGCAAGTATTGCGCTGGGTCTGCTAAGATCCTATACCAATGCGCGATTGATCGGCCCTTTTCTCAACGGACTGGAGAAGCCTGCACATATCCTGATTCCTTCGGTTTCCGGGCGGGGCATACTCAATCTCACGGCGTTGGCGGTCGCGGATATCCACCTGCGTCGTCATGTCACAAGCTGAACAGCTTGATGGGACATGGCCTGTACCTTGCGTGATCTGCTGAAGCACCAGGAAGAACTGTATTTCTATGTCTGAAGATGAATTGCTGGAACGCTTGCTGTCACGATTTGACGAAGCTGTGGCGCTGCTGCGAGATACACCAGAGACGTCCAAACCACGCCAGGTCAAGCGGGTCATAGAGGCCGCCAGGCTCATTCTCATGCAGAAAGGGGGCTGCGAAGGCATCGAGCAGAGGGCCCGGCAGATGGAAGAGGCTGGTGTCTTTTCTGGCACCGACTGGGCCGACCCGCATATCCTCGTGGCCTCACTGACCCGACACGCCTTCCGCACATCCAGTATCGACTTGCTGGTGATGGAAGTGCTCAGCGAGCTGCGCCTGCTGGCGGTGGCCCGGGGTGACTACAAGCATCCGAACCTGTCCATGGTGCAGGCCCATCATTTCCTGACCCAGGTACTGGCTCTCAACCTGGAAATGCTTTTCCAGGGGATGGACGAGGAGCGCAGGACCAATCAGGGGCAGGCCGCAGTGATTCCGGACCTGCTGCTGTCGCATCTGGTCGAGCGTATCGGCTATGAACACATCATTGACAGTCTGATTGAGGAAATCTGGCGCATTCTGAAGCAGCGGCCGATTCAGCTGGAATCGGTCAAGCAGATGATCACCCAGATTGCGATCTGCCAGGCCAACCCGGAGATTGAATTTGGTAGCAGTGGTCAGGGGGCCGATCGACTGGTCAGTGCGCTGTTCGGGCCCACGGAGGGCTCCCGGGAGGATCCGGGCCTGTCTGTCTATCTGGAGCGCTTGCAGGGCATGGACCAGATGGCCTTGCAGAATGAAGCCGGCGGCGCGGCCCGTGCCATGCACGATACCGGCCTGGTGTCGGCTTATCATACGGTGTTGGTGCGATTCCTCGATGGCAGCGAGGATTATCAGCATCTGGTGCAGGATGCACTGGGACTATCGAGCACCGGCCGTGAGTGCATGCTCTGTTACCGTTCGCTGGTGCGACAGCTGATCCAGGCGGCGATTCATGCGGATACCGCCCAGGCTCTGTACGGGCTTGCCCTCATGCTGGAGCGGGGCATCATGTATCAGCCTCCCGTGGCACCCGCCTTGTGGCGCCAACTGGCTTTGCCTCTTTGTGATGCCGCCCAGGAACGCATGCGGCTGGCTTATGGCGATGCCCAGAAGCCGCGCACTCGGCTGCTCGAGGGTGTGATCTGCATGTTGGGCCAGCCACTGGGTGTCGGCCAGGGTAACAATCCGACCTGTCAGTCGGCCCGGGCACTGTCGATGTGGGCCTACAACGACCCGGATTACCTGCTGCAGATGGTGGCCTGGGCGGCCCGGGATGACGAGATCGTCATGCATTTTGAGGGACTTTCGATATCTTCCGGTGAGCTCGGCGCTGGTATGACGCTGCACATGCCGCTGGACCTGGATCCGGTTTCCCTCTTGCTGGTGCCCCATCTGGACCGTATTTACGCGGAAATGGGACGACTGTGTGCGGATCGTAACGAGGACCTGCACCGTTGGGTCAATCCGGAATTTCACGGTTGGTGGGCGGGCCGCGGTTTCCGTATTGCCGTTGATGTGGCGACCGGGAAGTTGACGGAACTGGAAGAGTTCCTGCGCCATTTCCATGCTTCCTATCATCCCTACTACAACGGCAATCAGCCGGTGATCCATCCGCAACCGTCTGGTATAGCCGTGACCGACACCGCGGGTCGTTTCATCGGTTGGCATGCCATCACCCTGCTGCGTGTGGCATTGGATCCGGATAATTGCATGCGGGTTTATTTCTACAATCCCAATAATGACAGTGGTCAGGATTGGGGGCAGGGCGTGGTGGTCAGCACTGCCGGCAAGGGAGAGCGATTTGGCGAGGCATCCCTGCCATTCGATCAGTTTGCCTCCCGACTCTATATTTTCCATTACGATCCACTGGAGCCCGGCTATCCGGCCACAGTGGAAAAGGAAGAGCTGGATCGGGTCATTGCCATGGTGGAAGCCAGTTGGGGCGCCGATCGCCTGCTGGAGCCGGCAGTCCAATCCTGAGGAACAATGACCCGATGAAGTTGCTACGTCTTCTTGTTGTACGGACGATCTGCCTATCGATACTGCTGTTCGCACCGGTTGCGGCAACAATGGCGGAGTCGACCTGGAGTGATCCCAATCCCATGCGATTGGAGTCGATTACCGAGGGGCGCCTGTTCACCTACAATTCCGAGAGCTTTCTGCATCGTTTCAGTTACCGCAATCTTTCGGATGAGCCCCGACCCGGACAGGATGGCTTGTGGGGCACTGGCGGCAGTGTTACCGGCGATCAGCTGTATGTCGAAATCAATGGTCAGAAGACCTTCCGCTTCGACAATGAGCGCTATGCAGTCATAGCCCGCATGCAGCGGCGCGAGGATTTTGACGGGCGTTTTGATCGCCAGATGGTTGGTGTGTCGCGGCGCTTTGGTAGTTCCTGGGAAGCGGCGTTTGTCGCCGATATTACCGGTGACAAGGGCCTGGTGGATTTCCAGCTGGAGGCTGGCTGGCGGCCTGATGCAACGCGTGAGTTGCGCCTGGCACTGATCCAGCCTGACCGTCTCTATAACAACAAAAGCAACAGCAACAACAAATACCACAAAGCACCCACCACCGCCTTCCTGCATTATCGACAGGACCTGACCGAGCACGCGGGCTTTGAAGTGGCTCTAAATGCCACGCCGCGGGCGCGTTACGAAGACCGTGAGGTAGGTTATCTGGTCGATGCGGAGCAGTATCGGTTGATGGGTGATGGCCAGCTGAGCGTCGTCGCCGACTGGTACGGCGGCGCGCGTCTGGAGCTCGAAAACACCCGCAGGGATCTGTCGGGTTCGGCAGTTCCGGGGGGTGATTTCCGCCGGCAATCACGCCATGTCGCGGTTTCGATCTCGGCCCCGGAACGCTCATGGAACCCGTCTGTTGGCCTGCGTTATTTCCGGCTGGATGAATCCGGCTGGTTCGGTACCGGTCTGGCGGTATCCGGGCATAACGAGCGGGAGGAAATCGGGGCTTTTGCCAGTATGACCTGGCGCAGTGGCGAAAACCACTGGTTTGAGCCTGCGGTTTTCCTTGGGCATGTCGATCTGGACCGCAGCTTCCTGGAGTCGCCGGACCGGGATCGGCAGACCAGCGAGGTGGTGGGCAAGGTGATCCTGCCCTGGCGGTACGTCCTGCATCAGGAAAGTGGCGCGGTGGTCAGTCTAAACCCGACTTTCCGTCTGCACCGCTTCGCTTTCGGCGGGGGTAACATCCAGCTGCACTGGCCACTGTAGTCACCCCCGCAGGTTCTGAGTTGCCTCAGGGGCTCTCGAGAATGGCCGCTGCGCCCATGCCTCCGGCCGTACAGACCGAGATCAGGCCGTGGCTCTTCTTGCGCTTTTCTGCCAGCAATGCGGACAGGTTACCCATCACCCGGGCGCCGGTGGCGGCAAAAGGATGGCCAAAGGCCAATGAGCCACCCATGACGTTCATGCGCTTGCGATCAATGCTGCCCAGGGCGCCATCGAGCTTCAGGGTATCCCGGCAGAAGGTTTCATCCTCCCAGGCTTTCAGTGTGCACAATACCTGTGCTGCAAACGCTTCGTGTATCTCGTAATACTCGAAATCCTGCAGGCTCATGGCATTGCGTTGCAGCAGCTCTGCCACCGCCACGGTGGGGGCCATCAGGAGGCCGGCACCGTGCACAAAATCAATGGCGCTGCTGCGACAATCAGTAAGCCATGCCTGCACCGGCAGATCATGCTTGTCGGCGTAATCTTCACTGACCAGGAAGACCGATGCCGCGCCGTCGGTCAACGGGGTGCTGTTACCGGCGGTCAGGGTCGCCTCCTGGTCCCTGGAGAACGCCGGCCGCAAGGCGGCCAGTTTCTGCAGGCTACTGTCAGGTCGGATGTTGTTGTCACGGTTCATGCCCTCGTGGGGCATGACCAGGTCGTCAAAAAAGCCACTGTCATAGCCTGCGGCGGCCCGCAGATGGCTGTCCAGGGTCAGTTGATCCTGTTCTTCGCGGCTTACCTGCCATTCCCTGGCCATCAATTCACAATGCTGTCCCATGGAGAGCTGTGTTCTCGGCTCACTGTTGCGGGGTGGTTGCGGCGTCAGTTCCTTCAAACGGAAGCCCTTCAGGCTGCGCAGTTTCTCGCCCAGGCCCCGTGCGCGGTTCATCTGCATCAGGCGCTTGGCGAAACGTTGATGGAAAACGATGGGAACATCGCTGGCGGTATCCGATCCGGCCGCAATGGCGCAGTCAATCTGGCCGCTGGCTATCTTGCCGGCGGCCATCATGGCGGCTTGCAGGGAAGTGCCACAGGCCATCTGGAGGGTGATGCCGGGAGTGGCCGGTGACAGGTCGGTACCCAACACGGCTTCCCGGGCGAGGTTCCAGTCGCGTGAATGGCTGGTCACGGCACCGGCCAGGACTTCGTCGATTTTCCGTCCGCCCAGCTCGTATTTGTCGCTGAGTTTCTGGAGGGTGTCCGACAACATGTCCAGATTGCTCAGCGAAGCATAGGCCGTGTTGGAGCGGCAGAAAGGGATCCGGGCACTGCCGACGATGGCCACGCGCCGCAACCCTTCCGTCTTGGCCGGGCTGCTGCGTCGCCTTGTCGCCTGCTTTTTGCTTGTGCTGCTGCCGGCGCTCGTTTTCTTCGCGGCAGTGTCACTCTTTTTTGCGGCAGACTTTTTCGCTGTAGCTTTCTTTGCTGCTGCTTTTTTGCTCGTGGTCTTTTTGGCTGCTGTCTTTTTCGCCGCCGACTTTTTTGCAGCAGATTTGCGGCTTGTCGACTTGGCGGTGGCACTCTTGTCGTCGGTCTTGGTATCGCCAGCCTTCGTGCCGCTGGTTTTAGCCGTCGACTTTTTCGCCGTCGTGCTGCCGGCAGCCGCTTTAGTCTTAGAAGTGTCGGAGTCCCCGGTTTCCTGGGATGCAGTCTGCTTGTCTGTGTCGTTCTCGTTACTTGCTGTCATGGGTCTCACTCATTGGCTTGCCAGTCTGTGGCGGCTCGCTTTCAGGGTTTTTGACTTCCACCTGTTCATCACGGTGCTCGAGGTAATACATCGGTCCGCCCCGGAATGGTGCAAAACCGGTGCCGAAGACCATGCCCGCATCCAGCAGGTCTTCATCAGCAACGATACCGTCGTCCAGTGCGGCCCGGCACTCATCGGTATAGGCTGTGATCAAGCGATCCGCAATGGCCCGCAGGTCCTGTCCCGGGATGAAGTTGCGATTCTTCTCGGGTTTGTCGTCTTTCCAGACGTAAAAGCCTTCGCCCGACTTCTTGCCCAGCTTGCCCTTGTTGACATAGGAGTTGACGAAGCCCCGTGCCTGTTGCTCCTTCTTGTCATCGCCTTCAAGTACCTCGGTCACCATTGCGCAGACATCGAGTCCGACAGTGTCCGCCAGTTCGATCGGACCCATGGGCATACCGAAGACTTCGGCGGCTTCATCAATGGCCACCGACGGTATGCCTTCAAGGTGCATTTTCAGGGCTTCCATCATGTAGGGAGCCAGCACCCGGTTGACCAGGAACCCGGGACTGCTCTTGACTGGCAATGGAAAACGGTTGATCTGGCCGCAGAAGGCGGAGGCCTGCTCCAGGGCAGTTTTTCCCGAGCGTTTGCCAGCGACCACTTCCACCAGCGGCATTTTGGCCACCGGGTTGAAGAAATGCAGACCAACCAGGCGGGCGGGTTGTTTGAGCGCCGTGGCCAGCTTCTCCAGCGGAATGGCGGAGGTGTTGGTGGCGATGATGGCGTCTTTTTTCAGCGAAGGCTCAATTTCCGATAGCAGGGATTTCTTTGCCTGCTCGTTTTCGAAGATGGCCTCGATGACAATGTCGGCGCGGGGCAGATAGCGGCCTTCGACATCGGGCATCAGGCGACTGTTGGCGGCGCGGATCCGCTCCGGGCTGCGCAGCTTGCGCTGGAACAGTTTTTTGGCACGCTTGAGGGCCGGCTCGATGTGTTTCATCTCCCGGTCCTGCAGGCTGACATCCAGCCCCTGGCTGACGCACCAGGCAGCAATGTCGCCGCCCATGACCCCGGCGCCGATCACATGCACATGGCGGGCGCGGAAGTCACTCTTGCGACCTTCCGCCTTGAGGCGTTCCATCAGTTTGAACACCCGGCGCAGGCCGCGCGCTGCAGGGGTCACCATCAGTTCGCCGACGATTTCCGCTTCCTCGCGCATCATGCGCTCGCGGTTGCCGCCGTTATGCTCCCAGTGGTCGATGAGTCGGTAGGGTGCCGGATAGTGTTCCGGTCGGGCTTTGCGGCGCGTCTGCCTGCGCATTTGCCAGGACAGGATTTCGCGCGCCATGAAGGTGTTGCTGAGTCGAGCCAGCCAGCCCGGGCCGCGACTGCGGCGCTGTTTTACGATGGCGCGGCGGGCGGCCCAGCGCAGGGTGGTGTGCCGGTCGACCACTTCGTCGACCAGGCCTTTGGCCCGCGCGGCTCGTGCGCTGATCTGCCTGGCCGTGAGCATCAGCTCCATGGCAGCCATTCCGCCGATCTGGTACACGGAGCGTGCGGAGCCGGCGAATCCCGGGAAGATGCCCAGTTGTACTTCGGGGAAGCCGAGGCGGGTCTGTGGCACGTCACGGGCGATACGGTAATCGCAGGCCAGGGCCAGTTCCAGGCCGCCGCCAAGGCAGTAGCCTTCGATTGCCGCAACCGTGGTGCAGGGTAGAGCTTCCAGTCGCGAGAACATCTGATGCACGCGACTGATCTCGGCCGTCACTTTGGCGGCGTCATCATAACCCTCGAACTCCCGCACGTCGGCGCCGTAGATGAAACCGCTGCGTTTGGCGGAGAATATGGCCAGGCCACGTGGCGCCATTTTTTCTGCGGCATCAATCAGGCTTTCCAGTTCTTCCAGAACCTGCCGGGAAAGCGAGTTGATGTTCTCACCCTGCCGGTCAAGATACAGCCAGAGGATGTTTTCGTGATCCAGTTCTACCTGCCAGTGGCGGCACTTGGGAAGCTCTGCGCTCATAGTACGATTCCTGTTTCCTGTACGTCGGTTACTCTACCTTTTTGTGCTGACACTGTTAAGAACCCCCTTGTGCGGATCCATGCGCATCAAGTTGCGCGGCATGACGCATGACGTGATAGATGTAGTGCTGTTCGTGAGTCTGGTGGAACAGATGTGCCCAGGGGCCCACGGCGTAAATGGCCACATCCTCTCCAGCGTGCCCTTCCATGGCCATGGGCACCAGTGCCTCCTGGTGGAAATCAGGATGGGTGGTGTCTATTTCGCTCAGATCGTGCCGACCGGTTGCCGGCGGATGGCGGTATCGCAGATCACCGCCCACGCCGTCGGCGAAGCCACGCCCGTCGCGGTAGCCCAGTGTGGTGTAGGGCAGGTTGTCGGTGGCCAGTCGGGCGTCGTGTTCAGGCTGGCCGCGGGCATCATTGCCCACCACCGTGCCCAGGATGGGGTTGCCTCGGGTGGGGTAGCCAGCCAGGGTCAGGGTATGACTGTGATCGGCCGTGACGATGATCAGGGTGTCCTGCTCGTCGGTCATCTCGCGGGCCACGCGCACCGCTTCGGCGAATTCGCGGGTGTCTTCCAGGGCGCGGTAGGCGTTGCCGGCATGGTGACCGTGATCGATCCGGCCGCCTTCCACCATCAGGAAGAAGCCTTCCGGATTGTTCTGCAGCAACTCGATGGCCGTGCCTGTCATCTGGGGCAGTCCAGGTTCTGTGGCATCCGCCCCCTCCCGATCCACGGCATAGGGCATGTGCGAATTGCTGAACAGCCCCAGTACTGGTCGCAGCCGGTCAGTTTCCAGCGCCAGCAGTTGTTCCCGGTTCCAGATGAATTCGGCATCCGGGGCCAGTGCCTGCCATTCCTGTGTCAAGTCGCGGCCGTCGAGACGGTTGCCATTGCCACCCAAAGGCCCCGATGCGTGATCCGGCAGGAAGTGCAGCAGGCCGCCTCCCAGCGCCACGTCCGGCCGGCCACCATACTCGGCATCCAGCAGTTGCCTGGCGATATCCTGGCAGCCACTGTTCAGGGCCTGCCATGGCATTTCGCTGTCCACCTCCCAATCGCGTTCCGGTGAATGCGCATAAGTGGCTGCTGGCGTGGCGTGTGTGATCCGGGTGGTGGTCACAATGCCGGTGCTGCGATTGGCGGCCGCCATCTGCTGCAGGAAGTTGGGTACTTCCGTCTGCTGCGCGCTGTCACAGTCGGCACGCAGGGCGTGTTGGTTGAGCCCGATGACGCCGGCACGGGTCTTTATGCCGGCCATCATGGCGGTCATGGTGCCGGCCGAATCGGCCGTCTGCTGGTTGCTGTTGTAGGTTTTGGAAAGGGCGATATGTGGAAAGGATTCGAAGGACAGACTGTTTTCCTCGCCACTCTGCCCTCTTTGTTGGCCATCATGGATACGGGCCGCAGTGACGGTGCTCACACCCATGCCATCGCCGATGAACAGGATGACGTTACGTGCCGGGGCAGTGTTCGCTTGCATGCTCAGGGCGTCCTGCAAAGCCTGCTGTCCGCTGTCGTACCAGTGCTGCGGTGTTTCGTGCTCTGGTGCCGGAAGAGGTGTCCGGTCGTGTGCCGGGTCTTGCGGCCCGGCCTGTGCAGCGCTGCTGGCCGCAGCCGCGGTACAGAACAGGGCCAGTGCCCGGACGAGGCTTTTTCTTGTGCTCATGACCGCTCCGTCTTGATTGGGTCCGGGTCATACTACCGTGAACTGTTGGCGAAGACCATGACAGTACTTTGAGCTGGGACAAACTGATCCGGTTTGATGCGTTCCACGTCAAATGGTGTAAGATGTGGCAAGAGCAAATCACTGTCCAGTGGAGGATATCAATGTTTTCAGCCATCATGCGGTTCATGCGCAATAACAACGTCCTGCCCCGTATTTCGGATACCGAACGGCAGGCGCTGGAAGCGGGCACAGTATGGATCGACGGCCAGATATTCTCCGGCAATCCCGATTTCACATCCATTCTGAAAGCACCGTACAACACCCTCAGTCAGGAGGAACGGGAGTTCCTGGAAGGGCCGGCCGAAGAATTATGCCGCATGACCGATCGCTATGAAATCGAGCAGACGCGACGGGTACCCGAGCCTGTGCTGGATTTCATCAAGGAACAGGGCTTCATGGGGCTGTTGATTCCCAAGGAGTACGGCGGCAAGGGTTTTTCCACGCTCGCCATCTCCACCATCATGGCCAAGGTCAACCCCTACTGCCCGCCCATGGGCATGTTTGTGGTCATTCCCAATTCCCTGGGTGCCGGTGAGCTGCTGGTGCACTATGGCACCGAGAAGCAGAAGCAGGAATACCTGCCAAAACTGGCCAGCGGTGAATACATTCCCTGTTTCGGCCTGACCGAATCGGGGGCCGGTTCCGATGCCGCTTCCATCAAGGCCGAGGGGGTGGTGTTCCGCGACGACGACGGCAAACCGCAGATTCGGCTCAATTTCCGCAAGCGCTACATCACGCTGGCACCAGTGGCCAATCTGATTTCCCTGGCGTTCCAGTTGCATGATCCCGAGAATCTTCTGGGCCAGGGGGAAAATCCGGGGATCACCGTGATCATGCTGCACAAGGGTACCAAAGGCCTGGATAATGGTGATCATCATCTTCCGATCGGCACGGGTTTCTACAATGGTCCCATCATCGGCAAGGATGTGATTGCGTCTCCGGAGCAGATCATCGGTGGCCCTGAATCGGCCGGTCAGGGTTGGCGCATGCTAATGGAACAGTTGGCTGGCGGTCGGGCAGTGTCCCTACCGGCAGGTGCGATTGGCGGTATGAAAACCGTGGCCGCAGCCACTGGCGCCTACTCCATGGTCCGACATCAGTTCGGTATTCCCATTGGCCTGATGGAAGGGGTGCAGGAGCGGGTTGCGCGGGTGGCCACCTTTGCCTATCTGTTCGAGGGGGCACGGGTCTTTTCCTGTTCCGCGATTGATGGAGGGGAACAGCCGCCGGTGGTTTCGGCCCTGCTCAAATCGAGCAGCACGGAATACATGCAGAAGGCGGCCATCGATGGCATGGACGTGTTCTCGGGTGCCGGTGTCATGCAGGGCCCGAGTAATGTTCTGTCATCCGGTTATGTCAGTGCGCCGGTCAGCATCACGGTGGAGGGTGCGAATATCATGACACGCACCCTGATCACTTTCGGTCAGGGCGCCACGCGTTGCCATCCCTATGCACTGCCGCTGGTCAAGGCGGTGGAAGACGACAATGTGGGTGTGTTCCGTGCCAAGCTGCTGGGCTGGCTCTGGCATACGGCAAGCAACTGGCTGCGTCTCAAGGTCCGTTCCCTGACTCGTGGTTTCACGGCTGGCAGCCCGGTGCCCGGTCCGACATCCACCTATTACTCGCGCTTGTCCTGGGCGGCCACGCGATTCGCGTTGCTGACGGATCTGGCGCTGTACTTCATCGGCGGTCGCCTGAAGGCCCGCGGTAATCTGACGGGTCGTTATGCCGATGCCCTGACCTGGCAGGTCCTGGCAATCTCGGCCCTGCGTCGATTCGAGGCGGAAGGTCGCAGGGCGGAAGATCTGCCGCTGGTGCAGTACACCTGTGAATATGCCCTGCATCAGATCCAGGTGGCGTTCGAGGGAATCCACGCCAACTTTGACGCGCCAATGGTAGGCTGGTGGTTGCGCGGACCGGCCGCGTTTTTCCTGCGCATCAACCCGCTCTCGCGTGGCCCTTCCGACAAATTGATTGCACAGGCGGCGGGTACGGTCCAGGAGTTGAATGATCAGTTCCGGCGCCTGACCAATGATATGGCAGCGGTGGACGAGGCCGAGCCGGGCATGGGCAAGCTCATGAAGGCGTTCCGTCTGCACACTGAGGCACTACCCGCCATGGCAAAAATCCGCGATGCGCAGAAGCGCCGGGAACTGCCCGGGGGCTATGC
>PWQG01000415.1 GCA_003556835.1 Gammaproteobacteria bacterium | reverse complement strand
GAACTTGTCGACTTTCTTGCAGGGTTGTCCATGAACATGGTAGCCAATGAAGCCACCTTGCATGGTTGCTCGTCTGCACGTGGCGTCCGGATTGTCTCGAAAATACCGTCCAACGCTGGTCAGTGGGCCGATGATGACCAGTTCGATGTCAGGGTGTTGCCGAAATGCGTCGGAAATGATTTCGGCTCCGTCGCCGTCCGCCTGGACGCTGAGGGGTGACTCGTGCAGTTCGAGGAGTTCTCGGTGGTAGCTGCCGCGACATGAGAGGACGCCTGTACGGTTCATTCCCGATCCAATGGCGAAGTCGAGCCCAAGCATGGTGCGCAGCCAGGTGACGATCGCGATCTGGTCTTCATCGCCTGGTGAAACGGTGATTGCCCGGACATCCACGCCGGTGCTGATCAGGTACAGGATGGCCCAAAGATCGTCAGGATCACGACCGATATCGGTTTCTATGATGATCGGGTTCATTGGTCTGGGCGGCAAATTTAGTGTATTGCACTGGATCGAGCAGCGATTTGACTTTAGCATAAGAGCCTGCATTTATTCGGGGAACCGGCATGTCTGAATCAAAATCGTCGATCTCGCTCAAGGAGGGGGATCAGTTCGAAACCATCTTCTGGCGCAACGAGGGCGCTCAGAAGGAGACCTTTCCGTTTCGGGCGACGACTGCAGGGGAGGCGCAGTCGAAAAAGGTCATTTTGTGTGCCGACAAGAATGTGCCGGTGGGCAAACCGGTACGGGTCCGGGTCATCCGGGTCAAGCGCCCTCAGTCGGAGGGCCGTGGCTTCATTGAAGCGACTTGCCTGGGGCCGGTCGAGTTTCGTATTGATCCGGATATCTATGTCGATCCGCTGATTTCAAAGAAGCTGCAGGTCCTGCTCGAGGCGGGGTATTCAATCTTGCTGGACGGGCCGCAGGGGTCGGGCAAGACGGTGTTGAGCAAGGCGATTGCTGATGCACTGGATATGGAATACGTCTACTTCAATTGCGCCAGCGTCTACGAAGCCACGGATTTTATCGCCACGCTGCAGGTGCGAGCCAATGAAAGCGGTGTTGCGGAGACCATCTTCATCCCCACGAATTTCCGTCAGGCCCTGCTTGATGCGGTCGAGCAGCCACATCGACGGTTTCTGATATTCCTGGATGAATTCAATCGTTGTCGCCCCATGGCCCGCAATGGACTGATGCCGGCGCTGGATTCCACCCGAAAAGTCTATGATCCGGAGACCGGCGAGTTGCTGGATATTCCCGAAAATGTTCAGTTCGTTTCGGCGATCAACAATGGCGATCAGTTCGCGGGGACCTCAGCCGTGGACCCCGCGCAGATGGATCGATTCGCCACGCTGAAACTGGATTATCCGCCCGTGGACGCGGAGGTTCGTATCTTGCAGGGGCGTTTTCCAAGCCTCAGTACGTCGGTCATTCAGCAGGTGGCGGAAATTGCCTCGGAACTGCGCAATGACGAAAACCTGGAAGCCGAGCTGTCGATGCGCGCCACCCAGGAGGCCTGTACCTTGCTGAGCCACCCCCTGTTCAGTGACGAAATGGAAGCTGAAGAAGCACTACAAGAGGCCCTGGCTACGGCCTACTGCGGCCGTTTCCAGGGGCGGATCGATGATGAAGGCAGTGATGCCGGGGCGATATGGACCAAGATCCGATCCATCGTTTTGCGCAAGAAGTAGCTGGCCCGGGAATGAGGGGGATGAATCTTGAGTCTTCGTGAGTTCATCGCACTGGGTACGGGCAGCCAGGTGCCGACGCGCCACCGCAATCACAACGGTTACCTGCTGCGCTGGGATGGACCCGGGTTCCTGTTCGATCCCGGGGAGGGTATCCAGCGGCAGTTCATTCATGCCGATATTGCCGTGACCTGCGTGTCGCGGATTTTCATTACCCATTTTCATGGCGATCACGCGCTCGGTCTTTCCGGCATAGTGCAGCGACTGTCGCTGGACAAGGTCGAGCATCCGGTTGAGATCTTTTATCCGGCCAGCGGCGAATGCTATTTTCAGCGCCTGCTGAATTCGACGATCTATTACAAGCAGGTTGAAATCGTTCCGCGACCGGTCTCAGGCGCGGGCGGTATCGTCGCCGAGGACGATCAGTTCGTGATCGAAGCACGGCCGTTGGATCACTCTGTCGACACCTATGGATATCGAATCCGGGAAAGGGATGGTATTCGATTTGACAAGGCAGCCCTGGCCAGCGCAGGAGTGGAAGGTGTCGAAATCCGGCAACTTCAACGGGACGGGTTTGTTGACACCGCTTCCGGCCGCGTGGACATCGGGGATGTCAGCGTACCGCGCCGTGGAGCGGTTTTTGCTTTCGTCATGGACACTCGGGTCTGTCCGGGTGCGCTGGAATTGGTGCGGGGTGCTGATATGGCGGTGATCGAGGCCACTTACCTGGAAGAGGATCGGAAAGTGGCTCATGAGCGCTTTCACCTGACCGCGCGCCAGGCGGCGGAGATCGCGCGCGATGGCGGCGTGCAGGGAACCCTGGTACTGGCCCATTTTTCACAGCGCTATCCTCGGGTCGAGCCTTTTCTTGAACAGGCCCTGGAAGTTTTCGCCGATGTTCACGCGGTGCGCGACCTGGACCGTCTGGTCTTTGCCCGGCCCTGAGACTGTCGGTTACCAGCACCTTTTGCAATACCATTTTTGCAAGTCGCGCTATCGGATCGCCCCTGATCGCGTGGGTTCTGGCCGGTGGTCTTTCGGGCTGGCAGCTTTTTCGCAAACCGATATTCGTCGGAGCTATCTGAAAAATATTCTTTATAGTCAGGCATTTGGATTTTGCGCGCCCAAAAGCGGACGGGCTTGCGGCAGCGTTTGGCGTGAAAATTGCTACTTGTTCCCCGGGTGAACGGGATCCACCGGCGAATCGAATTGGATCCACGACCAGGTGCGGTCGGAGAATTGACAGGCACCTGGAGTCACAAGGACACGGTGTCGTCCTGGTGACTCTCAACGAACCTTTGGGGTCGAAGAGAGGCATCTGCCGTGTCGCGGGGAGGCCCAAGTGCCTCGTTATCCGCCAGAAGGCGTCCTCACTGGCCGAGGACTGTGCCTGAAGCAATCATGCTTCAAAAAGGGACGACCACCCATGCCGAAAGCAATGCAACACGCTTTCTGCGCACCATTGCCAGCCCTGGTGCCAGGTGGTCCGGTTGCAGCGTCGATCAGGCATTATCCGTCGACAGATCAGCCAGATGAGCCGGAAACAGCAAGGGATGCCCGGTTTTCCCGGTATCAAGATTCTTCGACAGCGCGGGTTCATGCCGTTGTCCGGAATCGGGCCGAGGCGGGTACGTTCCCTTGAACACTAAACACTGAACACTGAACACTTGTTCGATCTCAGCCGGCCGGCCCTGCAGGGCCGGCCGTTGATTATGGTCATCAAAGCGGTAGAATCAAGTCCATGAAATGGGAAGCACTAACCGATGTGCTGGTCTGGAGTGTGCAGGCTGGCTGGAAATTGCTGGGGCGGCCAGTCAATGTGGCGTTCACTGACCGGGGGCTGGGTTACACGCACCCGGCCGCCTACGGTGAACCGGTTTATATCTACATCAACCAGACAGTACTGGAAAAGCCGAACGGCGTAATGTTGTTGAAGGCCCTGGTGCTGCACGAAATCGGCCATCATACCTACCATTTCAGTGATCCGGCCTTCAAAGAAGTTCACATGAGGGTTCGACAGGCGCGGCTCCATTCACTGTTCAACCTGATCATCGATGAGCATTTGGAGCGCCGCTTGCGGGCCCGTGATCCGGCGTGGGGCGAAGCATTGGACGCGCTGGCTTCATTCGCCTTTCGCGGCGAGGAGATGAAGCTTTTCATCCAGCAATATGCAGACCTGATGGGTTTCGAGGATCGTCGGGAGGCGGCGCGCGCCCTTGTCAAGGGCGAGTCTGCAGGTCGTGTTTTGCAATGCGAGCAGGGCTATCTCTTGGAGGGAATGCTGTATTACTGGGTGTCGTTTGGTGAGTTTCTCGACATGCTCATCGCTCGCATGAAACACTGTTTCAAGGGTGGCGTTCTGCCTTCGGATATCGACCAGACGATGTCCGAGCTGCACGCGAAAATGGACGATGAATATTGCCTGAAGGAAGATGCACTACTGAAGGAGCTGTGGCGTCTCAGCCTGTTTGAACGAGGTGCGGGTGGTTCGTCCAAGGGAGAAAATTCGGCACGCGTGTGCCTGGCCGAAGTGATCGATAATCCGCCGGAAGAAGTGAAGACACCCCGCGAGTATGTGGATTGGCTGGAGTCCATCCTCAATCCCTACCTGGAAAGCTTTCCAGGCCTGCAGCGATTTATCGACGAGATGGCCCGGTCGGTTCATTCGGAATGGTTCTGGAACAAGCGCAATACCATGTTGTGGAACATGCGCAGAAAGTACGACTTCACTTCAGCGTTCCTGCCCGCCAACGAGATGAGCAACGAGGAACTGGAAAAGGTGCTCGGCCAGTCGGTGTTCGATCCAGTCAGAATACTTCATGACATGATCAGGACCCTGGTGCCGGTGCCTCAGGAGCATTCCGAGCGGCCAGGTCTGGTCAGCCTGTCGTGGACAGAGGCACTTGCGGCACCACACTCGGATTCGATGATCAAGTTCAAGGTCAGTTTGGGACTGGGGCTGGGGGATCAGTTTGTGCGCGACGACCCCAAGGCGCGTGATGCGCTCAAGGCCATCCCGCGCGGCCTGCGCAAACTTGAAATTCCCGGCCTGTGGGCCGTAACCCAAAAGGTAGCCGAAAT
>PWQG01000324.1 GCA_003556835.1 Gammaproteobacteria bacterium | reverse complement strand
GTATCTTGACGGCCTGGAGTCACGGCTGCACCGGGGCATATCAGCGCGCCTGGAACGACAGGGGAACCGGCTCGCTCAACAACGATCCCGACTTCTTCTTCAGTCACCGGGGCACCGCTTGCGACAGCAAAAGCAACGCAACCGCGACCTGCTGCTGCGATTGCAATTGAGTGTGAAGCGACAACTGGACCGCAAAGCCCAGGCACTGCGACAATCAGGCCGGAACCTGGAAACCGTCAGCCCATTGCGCACTTTACAGCGCGGCTACAGCATCACGCACGGTCCGGAGGGTAATGTCATCCGTCATCAGCAGGATCTGCAAGCCGGAGACCGTATCCGTACCCGCTTGCAGGATGGCGAGGTACTGAGCATCGTGGAAAAGACCCTGGCAACCGAAACCTGAATATCCCGCAGCGGACCCACCGTGGTTCCCAGATCAAGAACAACAACGAATCGAAACTATTCCAAGGGAGACCTCCAGACAATGACACAAATATCCAAGAAGGAAAAACAGCGCCAGATACGTGAACAGAAGCAGCGCGAGGCGGCCCGCAAGGCCAGGACAAAAAAGATGCTGACACGGGTGGCGCTGGTGATTTTTGTCCCCTTGATCCTGATCGGTGTGATTTACGGGCTACTCGGCCAGGGCGAGGTCTATCCACCGGATCAGGTGGCCGAGATCGATCACGTGCGCGGCAACCCCGATGGTGTGATCCTGATGGTCTATGCCGACTTCCAATGCCCGGCCTGCGCGCGTGAGGCCGAACTGATTGACCGCGCCTGGCCCCGTCTACAGGACGATGCCCAACTGGTCTTCCGACATTATCCACTCACCGGCAGCCACGCCCACGCCTGGACAGCAGCACTGTATGCCGAGGCTGCCGGCCAGCAGGGTCACTTCTGGGAAATGCATGACCAGATCTTCGCCAACCAGGCCTACTGGTCCGGCCTGAGCAGTGTGGAAGAGGAATTTGACGGCTACCTGCGGGACCTGGGGCTTGATGTGGAACAGGCACATGCTGATATGCGCAGTGACAGCCTGGTACAGAAAGTACGTAATGATCAACGCGGCGGCACACGTGCCGGAGTCCGCTCCACCCCCACCCTGTTCGTCAATGGCCGCTTGACCGCCATACCGCGCAACACATCCGCCCTGGTCGACCTGGTCGAACGCAATCGCTGAGGGAATCAGCTCTCCAGCCCGAGCTCGGAGGCGGGCAGACCCATGAACAGTCCGCCCCAATAACGCCCGTTGACCTCCAGCGGCACGGAAAGATTGAACATCACTTCGCCGGTATCACGCAGATAACTCTGCAGGCGGAACCGGCCCATATAGGGGATATCGCGGTTCTGGAAAAACCGCATATGACGGCTTCTGGCAAGATCCACTTTCGGATCCCCGGTCGGTGCCTGTGACAGCTCGCTGCGGTGCACTGCCACATAGCCCTTGTCATCAAGGGGCAGGCAATACAGCGCCCCGTCCTGTTCGGCTGCCCACTGATCGATCAGGTACTGACAGGCCTTCTGCATGGGGCGGGCGTAGCTGACATCGTGTTTGACCGGATCGGTGCCGGGAATGACGGTATGATCGCGATCGAAAACGGAAACGCCCTGTTCCGCCAACGTCCCGATTTCGGCCTGGATGGCGTCACGTCGCCCTTCCAGTCGCTCCAACGCGGCTTCCAATTCGCCCCGACCTATCCGGAACTGACACAGTTTGTGCAATGCTTTGTCCGTGGAATCCAGCAACTCCGCGGCGCGGTTCTCCGAGCTCTCCAGCTCCTCCCTGATACGCCGGCCCAGATCACGGATCTCCGTACTGCTCTTGCGCACATCCTGATTGCTCACCGATAACTGTTCGGCCGCAGCGCTGGCCTGCAGCAGATCCGAATGCGTGGACTGGAAGTCCTCCACCATCCGCTCGAACTGGGCCGAGGAACCGTCCACGGCAGTGCGCACCTGACCCGCTTCGCTGATCATGCGGTCGGCCCCGCTCGAGGTTTCCGAAACCACACCGATCATTTTCTCCAACAGCGCACCGATCTGGTCCGCGGCTCCGCGTACCTTCACGGCCAGCTCCCGGACTTCATCCGCCACCACGGCAAAGCCCCTGCCCTGCTCACCAGCCCGGGCCGCTTCAATGGCCGCATTGAGTGCCAGCATATTGGTCTGGGCGGCAAAGCCCTGTACGGTCCCCAGAATGGTCTGGATATTTTCCGATGTTCCTTCGAGTTGCTCGACCGTACCGTGAAACTCCTGCATCAGTTCGCTGACACCGCCGATCTGTCCCGCCGCCCGTTTCAGATCGGATACCGAGCCTCGCGCCGAATCCAGGTTCCGGGAGTTCACTTCCGCGATGCTGTTGGTCCAGCGCGACAATTCCTCGATGGCGGTGGTGGTTTCTTCACTGGCACGATAGATGATTTCTGAACACTGTTCCTGCCGCAAGGCGTCTTCGCGCGCCCGGCTGGATACCTGTCGTTCCCGAGCCGATCCCAATGTCACCTGGATGCTGTGCTTGCGCAGGTCCTCGAGTGCCAGGCGCAGACGCTCCATGAATTCGTTGAACTGACGCGCCGTTTCACGGCTGCGGGCATCACCGCTTTCATGCATACGTGAAGAGAGGTCACCCTGGGCATCATTGACCAGACGCAGCACGTCCAGCAATGAATCCGAGCCGGCCGCAGCCTGCTTGATGAAATGGAACAACACGAGCAACGCTGCAGCACAGGCAAGCAGCGCTCCCAAGATGCGCGGCCACCCGTCGGCGGCAAGAACGAACAACACCCCCATCACGACAAGAAGAACCAACAGCACTAGCCAGCTCGGGCCATCACTACCAAGGCGCTCTTGCCATGAAGGCCTGCCAGCATCCCCGGCAAGGTCTTTGCCTGAACGCAAATTTTCACTTGCCTGGAGACTAGTCATCGGGTTCCCGCCCTCCGCTTTCCTGGATCCGGCGCGGCCTCATCCAGGCCGCAACAACACTGCGTCACATCCCATATAGCGGCAGAAACCCGTAAAAACTTGAGCATCCTTGCTCGGTGATCAGGGGGGAAGGAATCTTTTATGGGTATGAATCGACATCAGGATGCCAAACCCGGCAAGCAGGGTCACGATCGAGGTGCCACCGTAGCTGACCAGAGGCAGGGGAATACCCACAACCGGGAGCAGTCCGGAAACCATGCCCACATTGACGATCACATAGACCAGGAACGTCAATGACAGACTGACTCCCAGGAGACGACTGAAACTGTCACTCGCCTGCCAGCTGATGTAGAGTCCGCGACCGACGATGAACAGATACAATAACAGCATCAGGATCACACCCAGCAAACCGAATTCTTCCCCGATCACAGCCAGAATGAAGTCGGTCGAGGATTCGGGCAGAAAATCGAGTCGCGACTGCGTGCCATTGAGCCAGCCCTTCCCGGTCAGGCCACCCGAGCCGATCGCGATCTTGGACTGGATGATGTTCCAGCCCGCGCCCAGCGGATCAGCTTCCGGATTGAACAGGGTATCCACACGTCGACGTTGATAGGGCTGCAGGGCAAAAAGGTATAGCAGCGGTGCAGCAATGATCAGTAGCAGACCGGACAGGGAAATGAATCGCCAGGAAAGGCCTGCGAAAAACAGCACCACCACGCCCCCGAATGCCACCAGAACCCCGGTGCCAAGATCTGGTTGCAGGGCAATCAGCATTGTGGGTGCGGCAATGAGTATCAGACTGCCCAATACCGTGGGCAATCTGGGCGGCAGGTTACCCCGACTCAGATACCAGGCCAGCATCGCCGGTACGGCCAGCTTCATCAGTTCAGCCGGCTGGAAACCTCCCAGACCCGGCACTATGAACCAGCGTCGCGCACCCTTGGCCTCGACCCCGAAAAACAGTACCAGCACCAGCAATATCATGCCTGCCATGAAGGCGGGCACTGCCCAGTAGCGGAAAGTGCGTGGTGGAAGCTGGGCCAGAAAAAGCAGAGCGCCCAGTCCGGCAACCATCCTTATGCCCTGTCGCGTGATGGCATTGCTGCTCTCGCCACTGGCACTGTAGAGCACAAGCATGCCAAAACCGCAGGCCAACAGGACTGCCAGCAGCAGAGGCAGGTCCAGGTGCAGGCGCCAGGCCAGTCCCCGTTTCGGTCCGCCGATACCGAATCCGGTTTGCGGACCTGTTCTCAAAACTTCATGCATGCCTGTTATCTGCCCGGAATGATCGGAAAACCCATTGTATCCGTTCAGGGTATCTGATGACGCTTTTTTTCTCCAGCCGTCACAGTATCATGTCCGGGCAAGATCCCCGACATGATGGCCAATAACGGCGCATCGGACGCCCGAAGGGCAAAGGAGCTTTCCCATGAATCCAAGATCCATCGACCAGAAGTTCACCAGCATAGCTGATCGTTGCCAGAGTTTTTCCTGGGCCCTGCTGCGAATCCTCGGCAGCGCCATGTTTCTGACCCACGGCTGGCCCAAGATGTTCGGCGATCGCGCCCAGCCCTTCCTGTCGAGTCAGGGTGGCATGGACTTTTTT
Organism: Gammaproteobacteria bacterium; assembly: GCA_003556835.1. Lineage (GTDB taxonomy): Bacteria > Pseudomonadota > Gammaproteobacteria > Pseudomonadales > Pseudohongiellaceae > PWQG01. The sequence goes on along the minus strand of PWQG01000324.1, from coordinate 260 downwards.
GGTCTCGACATCGGCATCAACACCCTGTGGATCGCCGGTGTGATCGAGCTGTTCGGGGGGATACTGCTGGTACTCGGTCTTTTCACCCGCTACGTGGCAGCCCTGGCAGCACTGCTCATGGTCATGGCCTATCTGGCCGCGCACCCGGCCTGGTTCCCTACGCTGAATGACGGCGAACTGGCGGCCATGTACTTCATGGTATATCTCTGCATCATGGCCTATGGCCCCGGACGTTTCAGCCTGGATCACAAATTGCTGGG
>PWQG01000198.1 GCA_003556835.1 Gammaproteobacteria bacterium | reverse complement strand
GGTGCAGAAGTACGCCCGCGAAGGGCGCGAGGTGGTGCTGATCGGTCACGAAGGCCACCCCGAGGTGGAGGGCACCATCGGCCAGTACGAGCGGCTGGGCGGCACGGCGGGAGACATCTACCTGGTGGAGAACCCGGAGGACGTCCGCAACCTGACGGTGCGCGACCCCGACACGCTGGCCTTCGTCACCCAGACCACCCTGTCCATGGATGACACTGCCACCGTGATCGACGCCCTGCGGGAAAGGTTCCCCAACATCACTGGGCCGAAGAAAAACGACATCTGCTACGCCACGCAGAACCGGCAGGACGCGGTCAAGGAGCTGGCGGACCAAGTGGACCTGATGCTGGTGGTGGGTTCGGTCAACAGCTCCAACTCCAATCGGCTGCGAGAGCTGGCCGAGCGCAAGGGGGTGGAAGCCTACCTGGTGGACTCGGCCGAACAGCTCCAGCGCGAGTGGCTGGAGGGGCGCAAGGCCGTCGGTGTGACGGCCGGGGCCTCGGCGCCGGAGGTGTTGGTCAAGCAGGTGCTGGAGCAGTTGCGGGCTTGGGGAGCACAGGCGCCGCAGGAGGCCGTGGGCATTGAGGAGAAAGTGGTTTTCTCTTTGCCGCGAGAGCTGAGATCTGCTTGAGAAGTAGCTGATCGACTGGACTGTCTAGCGAGTCGATTGAGTGGCGTCGTAATCGGCGACACTTCGTGTCTTCGTTGACATTCGAAGGGGTCATTGCAAGACTTTGACACTCATTCTCTTTCGGCTAACAGGCTAGTCCGGCGATGGCGTCGCAGTTTTTGGTTGTTTTTAGAGCCTTGGAGTCCGGTGTCTCCGAGGTTCAGGCCCACGACGGGCTGACGCGGTTCCTGCAAGGCGATTCACTGAAAGCGGACACGATCCTTGCGTCTCCCGGTTCAAGGGTCAAGGCGGTTACCTGCGAGCACGAGGCAGAGATAATCGCGGTTCGTTTGCGACGGATCGGCGTGCATTGCGACGTGGTCGGGTGCCTCGAAACAGCCGATAACGGCGATGATGAGCTTGCAGATCAGCCCTTCGCCGTCGCTCCGGGTCGCCAGTGTCCCCACTGTGGTGCCCGGATGGAATACTCACTCCAGAGCTGCCCTGAGTGCGGACACTCCCAGAACGCGCGTGTGAAACCTCGACGCGCTGCCCAGGGTTCAGCGATTTCATCCAGGGCCGATCACCCGCCGACAGTTGAACCGTGTTTGCGAGAAGACCGAGCCAGTCAGACACCGGCTGCTCGCCCTTGGCGGATGGCCGGTCTGCCGCGAGCTACCCACTTGGTGTTGGCTGCAGTGCTCGGCTTGGGTGGCTATGTGCACTTCTTCGTGGATGGGCCGGTCATTCCCAATCCCGACCCTAATACCGCGGAAACGCCCAGCGGCATGATCCTTAAGGCCGTTTTCAATCGCGAGGGCGAACCGACCAGCCTGGTGGAATACGATCCTGAGCAGGGCGAAAACCCCTATGCCATGCAATTGGAGGCGATGGGTGTCGATATCGAGCGACTCCGGGAGCTTCACGGGCACCCGGACGGCATACCCATGCACGAGGTGGAGCGGATCGTCGAGGAAGAGGTTGGGCCGCTGCCGACCGACTGACAGCGCTATTGGCAGGCCACCGCCTTGGTAAGCAGAACAACGAAGGGAGAAAGACTATGCAGGATGCTACCGCCCAGCGAGTGATTGCCGCTGATCGGGTTCGCCTGCCTGGGCCGTTAATTCGCCAATTGATGGCGCTTGACCCGGTGACCGATCCGGACTGGCACAGTCAAGCGCAGGGGATACTATCGCAGCTGGGTAAGGCGGAACAAAAATACGCCTATTACCAGTATCTGGAGCCAAAGGGCATTCGGTATGAACCGGAGGAGAAGCGGTTCGTCCATATACCAAGCCATACTCTGGAAGACGCTGCGGCAGGGATAACCCATGCTGAGCTGCGCCAGATCGCTTCGCGGTTGTTCGAGGCGTTGGAGGCGATGCGCGGCTGTTCCGACCCCGTGGAGTTCGCGGATCACATGGAGGGGGCGCTTGGGCTACTGCGGCAGTTTGACTCCGAAGAAGACCTGAAAGTACAGAAAGAGAAGAACCTGCTCCGGAATGCCTTTTTGACCCGCCTGGTGCACGAGACTGAGGCTGCTGACCTGGCAGCGCCGAAAAACTACCGGGGTTTAACCGCAGATCACGTAAAGCGGTTCATTATCGAGGTTTTTCTTAAGCACGAGTTCTTGGGGTATCGGTTCCGGACCCTTCCGGTCAATACGCTTGAGGACGATGAACACAGCTTTATCCGAGAGGTCGTGGCCCCGGAGGCACGGGTTCGTCAATGCGACATTATCCGAACTCATAATTCCATTTACCTGATCGCGCCCGTAGAGTCCTCCGCTGAAAACCCCTATTCCGTCCGCCGCTTCCTCCAGGAAGAGGTGGTTATTGGCAGTTCGATATACTTCAATGGTGTGGTTATCCCCACCAGCCATCGGCTGCTGGATGACGAAAAGAACCGCAAAGCGCTCCATTTTATCATCACCCGCATGGTGACCCTGCAACGGCGGCTCAGCACTAACATCGTGGAGTTGGTGGAACAGCTCTGGGCTGTCCACCATGAGTTGCTGGCGCCGATGCTGCGACGCCCCATCGAGGCCAACGGTAGGCCGGTGGAGGAGGCAGTTGCCAACCGGATCGCCATGTTCGAGCAGGATGTCGAGACCAAAGTGTTGCGGGAGATTTACAAGGGCATGCGGACGGTGGCCACCACACCGGACGATCTGGAGTATTTATTCATCAGTTTGCGACGTTTGTTGATCCAGCTTGCGGGTGAGATGCGCGATTTCATGATGCACACCGTGGCGCGATGGAGCGTGGAGGCGGAGTCATTGGACCTGCGGCTTATCTCCATGCTTCAGTTACTCGACAAGCTGAACCGGCCCATTTTTACTACCCTGAAGGCCGACGACACCGGTACCGCGAAACGTATCGAACTGTTGAATCGTGAGTTGAAAGGCTTGCTGCAGAAGCATGAGGAGCGAGAGGCGGCGCTCAAGCATGACTTGGAAAGAGTGGTGGCCAGGCAGGAACGCCGTACACGTTTCTACCGGCGGTGGTTCGATCGCGTTGCCGCCCTGTTCCGTAAACCGCCGGACCCTGAGGCGCTACGCCAGCAAATCCGAGAGAACCGCTTTAACTGCTTTATCGAGATCATCCGTAAGCAGAAGCGGAGTAGGGACATCAGCGTCTACTTGGAGTTTGAAGACGTTACCCCAATAACGGATGGCGTGCGCCACTATGCCATTGCGCAAGGGGCTGAGGGCGTCAGTCGCCTACCGGTGATGTTGAGGCTGAGCGAGGAGATGGAAACGTTTGATATCGCTGCTTTGAAGAGGGCATTTCCCAAGGTTTGAGCTTGTCGGTCAAAGGGCGCCCAAGAGGTCCCGGGCGACAAGGTGGATCTCTTTTCAAGCTAATGAATTACCAGCAGTTTTCTGGCCCTCGTTCCCCTAAGTGGTCGAGCGTTAGCGGGTCACAGTCATCATCATCCAGGCCATCGATCTTTTCCGCTTCCAGATCATAACCTTGCCCGCTCTCTGTCGGGTCGATGGACACGCGCCAATACCCTTGCTCTGACTTCACTGTGCCCAAGTCTTCGTATTGATTCTCAGCAGTATAACGGCGCTCCAGTCGTTGTGCGGTGTTCATAAGCGCGGAGTGCCCGTCGGCGCGCTGTCCTTTGTTCACCTGGCTGGTGTAGATGGGATAGGCGATAGCCGCCAAAATGCCGATGATGGCAACGACCACCATCAACTCAATCAGCGTAAGACCGCCTTGTCCGTTCCGATGCATCGCCATCTGCCTTGCTCCCAAGTTCGCCGTGTCCGCAGTGATACGCCTACGGTCACCCGATAAAGTCTGTCACACCAAGTGATAAAAACTACCATGGGTTCCTGGCAATCACTATCCGACTAGTGACCCCCTATACCCGACTACTGGTAGGTCAGCACCGAGTGTGGTTGACTATCAAAGTGCCAGCAGGTCATGGATGACCCCGACAATCAAGGAGGATTTGGCCTATGCGACAGCATGGATGGTCGCTGGTGGAGTTGATGGTGGTCTGCGTCGTGCTTGCGATTGTCGCCACCGTCAGTGGTCCAGCAATGGGCAACCTGATCACCCGGATCAACCTCACCAGTACCACTACGGATTTTATCTCCGCAGTACACCTCACCAGAAGCACGGCGGTCAGGCAGGGTAAAGTGGTGGTGCTGTGCCCGACGGCAGACGGCGAGTCGTGCGAGCCAGAGGGTGATTACGCGGATGGGTGGCTAGTGACCAACGATCACGGCGACCCCGGCGAGACCCTACGGCATTGGCCTGCCACCGAGGCCACGCTAGCGGTCAACTTCCCTGGTGATTCCTACGTGCGATTCAGCCCAGATGGGCTTCCGAGGCAGGCGGGAGGTGCCTTCCTGGCTGGCACGGCCCGGTTCTGTCTGAATGGCAAGGAGAAGCGGGTGATTATTTCCCGCAACGGCCGTGTCCGTACAGAGGATGACGAGTGTTGAGAGGTTGGGGCCACTTGTCGGTCTGGATCGCCCGCTCATCGTGCAGGCGCTACATTGTCGAGCCCGACTTCGCTACGGTAAAAGCATGAAAAAGCAAACCGGCTTCACACTAATTGAACTCATGATCACGCTGGTGGTGCTGGCGGTGGTGGCCACTATCGCCACACCGGCCATCCAGCAGATCATTGCCCGAAGCGCTGTCACCTCGGCTACCAACGATTTGGT
>PWQG01000183.1 GCA_003556835.1 Gammaproteobacteria bacterium | reverse complement strand
CGGACGGCGAGCGGCTGGTTCTGGCCATTCAGGGCAGCCTCTGGTTGTTGCCGGTCTCGGGCGGCGAGGCACAGCAACTCACCTTCCCGCCGGTGGAAGCCAGCCGGCCCGCCTGGTCGCCTGACGGTTCCCGCATCGCGTTCCAGCGTTTTGATGGGCATTACTATCAAATATGGACGGTGAGGGTGGATGGCAGCGACATGCGGGCAGTCACCACTGGCCACTTTGATCATCGCGAACCAGCCTGGCACGGTCCCCGGATTGCATTTTCCTCGGACCGCAGCGGCGAAGGTCATTATGACATCTGGTCGTTGCGGCTGGATGCTGGCAACTACCGGCGCTGGACCCGCGCCGATACGGATGCCCATTCACCGGCCTGGTCGCCGGACGGGCGGCGCCTGGCTTATGTGGCCGGGGATCGCATCCTGAGTCACGACGGCTGGGGTGAACTGCGGGTCGAAGTCTCTGGTGATGGCGCTGCACTGCATGTTCCGGCCTGGCGGCCCGATGGAAGCGCCCTGGTGTATCAGGATGCAGAGCGGCAGCTCAGATCCGGAAACAGGCAGTTGACCAGTGGTGAGGACGTGTTTCCTTTTCCGGTAAGCTGGTCGGGTGATGATGGCTTCTATTACACCGCAGACGGCTTGATCCGCCACTATGATCTGAACAGCTCGGATACCACTGCGGTATCTTTCGTGGCCCGTATGACCGTGCCGCGTCCGCAGCCCCAGCAGCGGGAAGTCGATCTGGTTGATACCGCACCCAGGCCGGCCCGGGGTATTTTCTCCCCCGTTCTCTCCCCGAATGGGGAACAGATCGCCTTTGTGGCTCTCAATGATCTCTGGTTGACCTCACTGGATGGCGAGCCACAACGGTTGACGCAGGACCATCATGTGGTCTGGACCGTGTCCTGGGCGCCTGACGGCGAACGTCTTTATTTCTCCTCCGACCGGCACGGTGACGGGCGACCTGATCTCTACGCCATTGATATGGACAGCCGGGCCGTCGAGCGCGTGGCAGAGACCCCGGACTCACGCATGGTTTTCCCCGTCATTGCACCGGACGGTGAGCGTTTTGCCTATATCGATGGTGAAGACCACTCCCTCTGGGTGCACGACCTGCGCAGTGGAGAAGCCCGACGCATTGTCAGCCAGGCCTATGGCAGCAATGTTGGTCGGCCCAGCTGGTCGCCGGATGGTCGGTATATCGCGCTGGCGGATATCGAGCGGGCCAACAGTCGGTTCCGCGAGGGGCGCAACCTGATTCGTGTGGTGGAAGTGGCCAGCGGTGATTGGCAATTCCACGAGCCGGCCGCTCTGCCGGCTCAATTATCCGAGCGCCTGGAAGCAGGGCCGGCATGGTCACCTGATGGTCGCTGGATGGTGTTCATCATGGCCTCGACCCTGCATCTGATGCCAGTGGATGAAACAGGCAGTCCTGCTGGTCCGGCTCGAGTACTGACGCATCATGCAGCGGATCTTCCTAGCTGGTCCGCCGATTCACGCCAGGTGTTGTATGTATCCAATGGAGAGTTGCGCTCGATCGATATCGGCACCCTGGCCCGGCGGCACTACAACCTGGACCTGGAGTGGCAGCGGGACGTGCCTGCTGGCCGCCTCCACATTCTGGCCGGCGCGTTGTGGGACGGGCTGCAGGAGGAGCTGCAGCAGAATCGGCTCGTGGTGGTGGAGAACGGGCGTATCCGTGAAATCCGGGAGGCAGGCGCTGACCCCCGTCAAGACGCGCAGGAGCAGGGGGCCGAATTTCTTGACGGAAGTGGCTACACCTTGATTCCGGGGCTCTGGGACGCCCATATCCATCCGCGAGTGCAGGATTTCACCGGGCAATGGTGGGCCGTCAATCTTGCTTTTGGTATCACTACGGTACTGTCCAATGGCGCCTCCATCTACCATACCATGATGCAGCATGAAGCCATCGAGGCAGGCAACCTGCAAGGCCCCCGGCTGCTGACTTCGCCGCTCTACGATGGCCAGCGACCATTCTATGGCCACCACCGGGTGGTAGCCGATGAGCAGGTACTGGCGCTGGAGCTGGACAAGGCGCGAGCCCTGGACATGGATTACCTCAAAGCCTACGTCCGGGCGCCGGTAGCCTATATGGAAGCAGTCGCTGCCGCCGCCCAGGATAGGGGCCTGCCCAATGGCTCGCATTTCCTGTCACCGGGTATTCAGAGTGGTATGGGTGGCACCACGCACCTGTCTGCAAGCCAGCGCATGAGTTACAGCTGGGCAGAAAGCGCCGGTGGTCACAGTTATGAGGATGTGCTCAGGCTTTACAGCCAGGGTCGTTTTGACTTGGCCAGCCACCACACTCGATTCAATAACATCCTGGGTGATGATCCCGGCTTGCGCGATGATCCACGCCTGCAGCGACTGATGCCGCCCAACTATCTTCCGCAGCTCAACCGGGAATTGTCCGCACCACCCACGGATGAGCAACGCGAGGCCACCATGCGCTCCATCGCCACGCCGTTGGCAATCAGGGAGGCTGGAGGGCTGGTGACAATTGGCTCGGATTCACCCCTGGCCTGGCCGGCGCTGGGTCTGCATGCACAGCTGCGTGCATTCAGTCATGGCCTGAGCAACCACGAAGCCCTGCAGAGTGTGACCATCGACGCTGCCCGTTATGCGCTGCTCGATCACGAGCTTGGCTCGGTGGAGGAGGGCAAGGTGGCGGACCTGCTGCTGGTGCGAGGGAATCCGCTGGAAGACATCCGTCAGGCAGCGGATGTGGCGCATGTGATCAAGGCCGGCCGGGTCCGGACGGTGACACAGTTGCTGGACCTGTTTCCCGAAGCGGGGAAGTGACCGGGACGTTCTGGAGCAGAAGTTGGTGGAAAGACCGGCTGGAAAAACCGCTCTGTATGCTCCATAGTGAGTCGATAAGGCGAGAATATATTGCCTGGAACCCGAAATAGAAACGGAGATTTATCGTGACCGACAAACCATTTCTTACCGACGTCAAGACGCTGCGTGAACGTGCCCGCAAGCACATCGAGGATGGCGCCGTTACTGAAGGCTACACAGCCAACCGGGAAAATATCATCAACATCCTGAACGAGGCGTTGGCCACCGAAATCGTCTGTGTCCTGCGCTACAAAAGCCATTATTTCCGCGCCGATGGCATCAATGCCAGTGCTGCGGCGGCAGAGTTTCTGGAGCACGCCAACCAGGAGCAGCAGCATGCAGATTGGTTGGCCGAACGCATTGTCCAGCTTGGAGGCAAGCCGAACTTTTCTCCCGAGGGTCTGCTGAGCCGATCACATGCGGAGTTCATTGAAGGCGAAAACCTCAGGGAAATGATCGAGGAAGACCTGATTGCTGAACGGATCGCGATTGACAGCTATCGGGAGGTGGCCCGTTACCTGGGCGACCAGGATCCGACATCCAGGCGACTCATGGAAGACATCCTGGCCCAGGAGGAAGAGCATGCAGAGGACATGGCCGGTCTGCTGAAAGACCTGCCGTCCTATGCATGAAAAGGCAATAAAAAACCCGCCTGTTCAGCGGGTTTCAGAATCTTGCGTGGATCGGTGTTTGGTGGAGGCGGGGGGAGTTGAACCCCCGTCCGCCAGCTCTCTACCCTTGGCTCTACATGTTTAGCGCACGTCTATTGAGTTAACCCGTATCGGCCCGACGGGCAGGGCGATTTGGGCGAGCTTGATACTTTTTAACCGCTTCACGTCAAGCACGATCCACTGGCGATCCCGTTCTATATGACAGTCGCAAAACACCGGTTTACGGGCATCCCGGGGCGACCGCTAGCAAGCGCTTTTAGGCTGCTAGAGCGTAGTTTTCGTCGTTGGCAACTATTTAAGTTGCATAGATTGTTTTACGAGAGTCTATACCCTCTCGACATGCACCTTGGGTTTCGATGCCGGCGTCGAATCCGAATCGCCCCCATGTGATTCCAGTCTATCATAGCATAAGACAGTGGATGCCGCGTTTTTCTTTCAGCGGTTCCGAACTGTGTTCAGATCAGGCGCAGGGCCTGCCGCAACTCATCCATAGTTTCTACAATGGCCACGGGTTGTTGCTTTTTCAAGGTGTCCGGGTCGTGCACACCCCAATGTACACCGATAGCAGGCATATTGATGCGTCGTGCCATTTCCAGGTCATAGCTGGTGTCGCCGATCATCACTGCGTCCCGTGGTTCCAGTCCGTAGTGCCCCAGCAACTCTTGCAGCATGGCCGGATCCGGCTTGGACCGGGTCTCGTCGGCACAGCGGCTGGCGCTGAAATAATGCTGCAGTTCGGTGGAGCGGAAGGCCCGATCCAGACCGCGGCGGCTTTTGCCGGTTGCCACGGCGCACTGCCGATCGTCCAGGCCCAGGTCACGCAGGACCTCGATCATGCCCGGGAAGATGTGTTCCGGTGTGGTGGCTTTCTCGATGAAGCGTTTGCTGTAGGCTTCGCGCATGGTCAGGATCTGATCCTGTTCGATGCCGGGGTAGAGCGTGCTGAGCGCTTCCATGAGGCCCAGGCCGATGATGTTCTTGTAGCTGGTCCGATCGAGCGGAGGCAGGCCGGCCTGGCCCGAGGCATAGAGCAGGCAGTCAGTGATGTGGTCGGCCGAATCCACCACGGTTCCGTCCCAATCGAAAATCACTGCCTTATAACTCATTTGTTGTGTTGCCTCAGGATGCGCTGCTTCTGGATGTTCCACTCGCGATCCTTGGTGGTGGAGCGCTTGTCATGTTCTTTCTTGCCCTGCGCAAGGCCAATCAGGCACTTGATCAGGTGACCTTTCCAATACAGCTTGAGGGCCACACAGGTGTGCCCTTTATCCTGGGTCTTGGAGAAGAGCCTGGCCAGCTCCTTTTTGTGCAGGAGTAGCTTCTTGGTGCGGGCCGGATCAGCCACCACATGGGTACTGGCAGTGTTCAGGGGAGTGATATTGCAGCCCAGCAGCCAGGCTTCCCCGTCCTTGATCAGGACATAACTGTCCACCAGCTGCACTTTCTTCTCGCGCAGGCTTTTGACCTCCCAGCCTTCCAGGGCAATGCCGGCTTCGAAGGTGTCTTCGACGAAAAAATCATGCCGGGCTTTCTTGTTCTGGACGATGGTGGTGTCGGGTGCTTTGCTTTTCTTTGCTTTGGCCATGGCGGCGGATTATATACCGGGAAGACGTCTTTCACTACGGGGCAGAGGGAAAACAGCCGGAAAGTATTGAATTGACCGGCAGTTTTTGGCGCTGCTAGAATCCGTCGATACGCCCGTGTCAGTGCACTTTCGCAGGATGCGGTACTTCCCGGCAAACATACTGCAATAACAAGAGGATGCCATGGCCACAGCTCGCGGGCAGTTCAGCTCCAGATTGGGATTTGTGCTGGCGGCCGCCGGTTCGGCGATCGGTCTTGGCAACCTGGTGGCCTTTCCGGTCATGGCCTCGAAAAATGGCGGAGGGGTCTTTCTCTTTGTCTACCTGCTGTTCGTGGCCCTGATCTGTTTCCCTGTGCTGCTGGCAGAGATTGCCATGGGCCGGAATACACAACGTAACCCCGTAGGCGCGTTCTCGGCCCTGTCCGGCGGACATCGCGGCTGGCGCCTGGCAGGCAAGCTGGCGATCCTGACGCCATTCATGATTGCCGTTTTCTATACCATTGTCACCGTATGGATTCTCATCTACCTGATGCGGTCCTTGAGTGGCGGCCTGGATACACTGGCTGATCCGGCGACCTTCGAGCAGGTGGTGGGTTCCCCGACGCTGTTCATTCCTTTCGTATTCCTGCAGATTATTCTCTTCACCATACTGCTGGGTGGGGTCAAGGGTGGTATTGAGCGCATGGCCCGGGTGTTGATGCCTACCCTGGCCGTGATGCTGATAGGATTGATCCTGTTTGTGATGACCCTGGAGAATGCCGGGCTGGGTATCCGCTATTACCTGGTTCCCGATTTCAGCCAACTCGATGGTGGTGTCATCAATGGCGCCCTGAACCAGGCCTTTTTCTCGCTGTCCCTGGGCATGGGTATCCTGATCACCTACGGTTCGTATTTCAGCCGCAAGGACCGTATTGTCGAGTCCGGCAAGATGGTCGCGATTGCCGATACCAGTATTGCCTTCCTGGCGGGCCTGCTGATCCTGCCGGCCATATTTGCCTTTGATCCGGGCACCGATCCGGATGATCTCTCCACCAGCAGTGTCGGACTCATTTTCACCTACCTGCCACAGATTTTCCTGTCCATGCAGGACGTGGTGGGTTATTTCGGAGCCAGTGTCGCCGCTTCAGTGTTTTTCGCCCTGGTTCTTTTCGCCGCTATGACGTCGATGGTTTCGATACTGGAGATCCCGATTTCCTATATGATCGATGAGTGGGATTTCTCGCGGCGCAAGGCGGTGCTGACACAGGCCGGGCTGGTGAGTCTGTTCTCGGTGGGTGCTGCCCTGTCTTTTGGCATGTCGTCATTTTTCACGGACTTCATTCCCTATGGCGGTGGCTCCCGATCCTTCTTCGATCTGATTGCCGACACTTTCTCCGAGGTCATCCTGCCCCTGGTGGGCTTCCTGGTCTGTACATTCTGCGCCTGGCGCTGGCGACAGGCCGGTTTTACGGGTGAGCTGTCAGTGGGTCACGAATCTTTCCGTGGTTCCTGGACGGATCGTTATATCAACTTTTCACTGCGAACCTTTGTGCCGGTGGTATTGCTGTTCGTTTTCATCAACTCCGTGGCAGAGAAGTATTTTGCTGTCAATCTCCTGGCTGTTTTCGGCCTCTGACAGAAACAGGATCGCATGACTGTTATTGAACGTAGTGCCCTGGTGCCGTATACCGCCCGGCAGATGTATGATCTGGTCAATGATATAGAGCGCTACCCCGAATTCATGTCCGGTTGCCTGGACGCTCAGGTGCTTGAGCGCAGCGGAGATGAACTGGTGGGTCGGCTGACCCTGGGCAAGGCCGGTATCCGGCAGTCCTTCACCACCCGCAACCGGCTGGTCCCTCATGAGATGATGGATATGTCGCTGGTGGAGGGACCGTTCAGCCGTTTCGGGGCGCGCTGGGAATTTCGGGAACTGACCGATTCTGCCTGTAAGGTCACATTGCGAATGGAATTCGCCTTCTCCAGCGGTCTGTTGGGTAAGGCCTTGAAAAAGCTGTTCGAGCCAACGGCCAATGCCCTGGTGGACGACATGGTGCGCAGGGCTGACAGCGTGTACAGTGGAGATGGCAGGTGAGTGCGAAACGGTTCATGGAAGTCGAGGTGGCCTACGCATTGCCGGATCGACAACTGATTCGCAAGCTGCAGGTGCCAGCCGGCTGCTCCGCCCTGGAGGCCGTGCGACAGGCCGGGCTTGAGGAGGAGTTTCCGGGCGTGGATCCGGAGACCGCTGCCATGGGAATTTTTTCCCAGCCACTGGATGGGCGGGTTCGCCCCCTGCCGGCGGAATATGTGTTGGAACCCGGTGACCGGGTGGAGCTCTACCGCCCCTTGCAGATTGATCCCAAGCAGGCGCGCCTGGCCCGCGCAGCAAAAGCGAAAACCAACAGGAAGCAGAAATGAGTGAGCAGAATGGTAAGCCGGGAAAGTCGGTTCCCCAAGCCGGCTTCCTGCAGAAACTGGAACAGGGGCTGCGCGAGTTCTACGTGGCGCCGTATCGACAATCCTTCGCTCGTGCACAGCGGGACGAAGACGATCTGTTCATGCTGATGGTCTTCTCCGAGACCCTGGGTGTGCCCAATCCGACCGCCTATTACACAATGGAACTGCTGCCGGTCGTATATGACCGCTTCCATGATTGGCATAAACGCATGGGAATGGAACGCTCTCCGCTGGATCATGTCTCATGCTGCTGAGCCTGGCCGCGTCACGTAACATTCTTTTTTTTGGCGGCAAGGGAGGTGTGGGCAAGACCACCGTTTCTGCCGCCACTGCCTTGCGTATGGCAGACCGCGGCCAGCGTGTGCTGCTGGTATCCACCGATCCGGCCCATAATCTCGGGCATCTTTTTGATCGCAGTATCGGGCCACAGCCGGTGCGGCTATCCCCCGGGCTGGATGGGCTCGAGCTGGACCCGGAAAGCACGGTTGAAGCTCATCTGAAGGAGGTGGGTGCGGCTTTGCGTCGCTTGATGCCGGTGCATCTTTCGGCTGAGGTTGATAAACACATGGCCCTCTCCCGTGACGCTCCGGGCATGCAGGAGGCGGCATTGCTGGAGCGGATAGCCGAGGTGGTGGAGCAGGCCAGGGACTACGACCTGGTGGTGTTCGACACGGCTCCCTCCGGTCACACGGCCAGGTTGATGGCGCTGCCCGAGATGATGTCGGTATGGACCGAGGGCCTGATCAAGCGTCGGGAGAAGTCGGATCGCTTCAATGCCGTATTACGCAACCTGGGGCGTGACAACAGTGTCAGTAACAAGATGTTTGGTGGCGGGGACGAAGAGCCGGGGGAAGATCGGGAATCCCGAATCCGCAGGCTGTTGAACCGTCGCAAGCAGCGCTTTACAGGCCTGAGGGAGAGCCTGGCGGATACCGCGCGTACGGCTTTCGTGATTGTTCTGGCTGCAGAGCGCATGCCCGTGCTGGAAAGCATTGAATTGCATGAGCAGCTGGAGCGCAGCGGCGTGCATACCGGTGCGCTGGTAGTGAACAAACGACTGCCGGCCGATGTGCAGGATCCCTTTCTGAAGGAGCGCCGGGATCAGGAGGAGCAGTACATGGCCATGCTGGACGCATCGCTGGGTGCACTGCCCCGCTTTGACCTGCCTCTGGCCGCGCACGATGTCAGCGGCCTGGATGCACTGCGACGCTTTGCCGAACTGCTTGGGCCGGCGCCTTGATCTCGATCATACAAGGCGGTGTAAGGTTTTGCCGCTGAACTGATTTGCATTATAGTGGCTTCGAGGAGCCAGACGATCTGTATCCATGGCCCATTCAGGAGAAACAATGATGCGATCAATCAGAAGGCAACCCCTTGTATTGACAGCCCTCGCGCTGCTGGTGGCGGCTTGTTCCCCGGAACAGGAAGCGCCAACTGAAGAGCAGGTTCGTCTGCCGATCAGTCTCAATGAGGTGATGGTGGCACTGGTCAATCACGCTGCCGACCCGATCTGGCAGGCGGATTGGGATGCCCCCCAAACCGACTCGGAGTGGCGGGACGTCGAACACCGGGCCTATCAGGTCCAGGTGGGGGGCGCTCTATTGCAGTTTCCCGGCACTGGTCCTCTCGATGACGAGTGGGTTTCCGATCCGGCGTGGAACACCTTTGCGCAGCAGATGAGCGATGCCGGGCGTCGCGCAGTGAACGCTGCCCGCTCTCAGGACGGGACCCTGATCCGCCGAGCCGGCGATGAGCTGGTGGAAAGCTGCGAAGCCTGCCATATGGCCTTCAAACCGGATCTGCCGACAATGGACATGTTTGGCGAGCTGTCACCTCTGCCACCGGTATCGATCCAGTAGCGATATTGGCTTGGTCGTCAGAAGGATATAGGGAATGCCGCGAGTGCTATTGCTCGCGACAGTGATCGCAGGTGCCGTGAAATTCGAATTGCTGGCGGGCCATCTGGAAGCCGGTGCCCTTGATGTTCTCGTTCAGCTCGTTGAATATTTCCTTGCGGATGCCCACCTCACTCACACCCTGGCAATGGTCGCAGATCAGGAATTGGGGCACTTCATGCTGATGATCGCAGGTGATATGCGAGCAGGAGAGGTACTGGTTGGTGGTTTCCAGCCGGTGTACCAGATTGTTTTCTTTCAGGAAGTTAAGCATCCGGTAGATCGACATCACGGACAGGGATTCGCCGTGCTCCTCCCGGTAGGCGTCAGCGATCTGGTAGGCCGAAAGAGGTTCTTTGGCCTGGATGACCACCTGTAATACCCGTTTGCGCTTTTCCGTCAGGCGGACGCCAGCGTCACGGCAGATGGTCTGCGCCCTGTCCAATATCTGTTTTGTCTGTGTCTTCATCTCAGCTCAGTATGGACTGCATGCCAGGCGAAAGCGATCAGGAACTGCTTTCCTCGTTCTGTGCGGCGCTGACCCTGGCCCAGGCGGAATCCTCGCCCGGTTCGAAATCACCCTCGAAGCGGTCCAGGCGGTCGTTCTCGAAATACAGGGTGACCCGTTCCTGACCCCGCACACCACCGCCAGGCTGGTAATTGAAGACATAGTCCCAGCGATCCTGGTCATACGGGTCGCGCACCAGTGGCGTGCCCATGACAAAATTCACCTGGCGGCGGGTCATGCCCGGTTCCAGCTGATCGATCATGTCCTGGGTGATGATGTTGCCCTGGGAGATGGGAATCTTGTAGACCCCCGGGAACTGGGGTGTGGGGATGGACGCGCAGGCACCGAGCAGCAACGCTGCGCTGATCAGAGTAATGCCGGTAATCTGTGTTTTCATGAGCGGAACTTCCCTCGGATTGCCAGAGTCGGCATAATAACGCAGATGATCGGCGGGTGGAACATCAGCCCGCTGCACCACTTGTTCGGGCTATTAGGAGTCGTATGTCCACCGAGAATCAAGAACTGCGCAAGGCGGGACTGAAAGTCACATTGCCCCGGGTGAAGATCCTCGAGTTGCTGGAGAACTCCGAGACCCGCCATCTGAGCGCCGAGGATGTCTACAAGGCATTGATCGAGGCTGACGAGGATGTGGGGCTGGCCACTGTCTACCGCGTGTTGACCCAGTTCGAGAGTGCCGGCCTGGTGACGCGTCACCGCTTTGAGGGAGGGCAGTCGGTATTCGAACTCACACCGGATACCCATCATGATCATCTGGTCTGCAGCAAATGCAGCCGGGTGGAAGAGTTCTATGATGAGGTGATCGAGCGGCAACAGGAGAAAATTGCCACCAAGTTCGGCTTCGAGATCACCGACCACAGCCTGTATCTGTATGGCATCTGTTCCGAGTGTCAGAAGGGCTGAAAGCTGCCTCAGGCGGGCTGTGCCATTAGCTCTTCGGCATGAGCCAGTGATTCCCTGCTGAAGTCGGCGGCATCGGCGTCGCCACCCAGCATACGGGCGATCTCCTCGACCCGTTGCTCCTGGCGCAGCGTTTGTATCCGTGTGCCCGTACCGGAGCCGTTGTCGCCTTTCTTGCTGACAAACAGGTGTTGATGTCCCAGGCTTGCCACCAGTGGTTGGTGGGTCACACACAGCACCTGGCTGCGCTCGCCCAGCTGGCGCAGCAGTTTGCCCACGGAACGGGCGACACTGCCACCGATTCCCACATCCACCTCGTCAAACACCAGGGTCGGTGTCTCCGAAGTCAGTGCCGTGATGACCTGTATGGCAAGGCTGATCCGCGACAGTTCACCGCCCGAGGCGATCTTGATCAGGGGACGGGGAGTCTGGCCCGCATTGGTGCTGACCAGGAACTCGATCTGCTCCCTTCCACCGGGCGGTAATTGATCACTCGGGTCGGCTTCCAGTTGGACTTTGAGCTGTGCGTCGGCCATTCCCAGTGTGTTGAGCTGCTGATTGATCTGCTTGGCCAGCTTTACAGCCGCATGTTGACGGGCTCGGCTCAATGCCGAGGCCTTCTGCTCGTAGTCTGTGGACAGCGACTGCATCTGTTCGCGTAATGCTTCGCATTTTTCCTCGTTGCGGGTGCCGTCCCCCAATTGCTCCTGGAGCTGGGCATGGTGCAGTTGCAGTTGTTCCGGCGCCACCCGGTGCTTGCGGGCCAGTTGATGGATATGGGCCAGGCGCTGGTTGACGGCTTCGAGCCGCTCCGGGTCACGTTCGAAGTCATCGATGTGCCGGCGCAGCTCGCGGGCTGCTTCCTCGACCTGTATCCGGGCAGAGCCGAGCATCTCGGAGACTGACTCGGCCCAGGGCCCGGCATCCTGTTCTGCAGGAATCAGTGAGAGGGCGCGGTTCAGTCCAGACAACAGATTGTGCTCCTCGCTCTCGCTGCACAGGTCCAGCACGGCCTGGGCATCGGCCAGCACATGATCGGCATTGTTCAGGCGACGGTATTCGGCTTCCAGTTGCTCCAGCTCGCCTTCCTGCAGGGCCAGCTCGTCAAGTTCGTTGACCTGGTAGCGGATCAGTTGGTGCTGGGCGGATTCCGCGTCCGCCTGCTCTTCGATGGCCTGCAGCTCCTGGCCGAGTCGGCGCCACTGCTGACTGATCCGTCGCAGCTCCCGGGCCGGTTCCTGTTGGCCGGCGTAGTCGTCTAGCAGTCGTTGGTGGGCGTTGCGGTTGAGCAGGGACTGGTGCTCATGTTGACTATGAATGTCGATGAGCATCTCACCGATGGTTTTAAGCGACTGCAGGTTGACTGCGATTCCATTGATCCAGGCACGGGAGCGACCCTCGACATTGACGGTGCGGCGCAGCAGGCAGACGTCGGGTTCTTCCGGGGAGTCCAGCGCCTGTTCGGTCAGCCATTGCCGGGCGCCGGGCAGGCGCGTGGTATCAAAGCGTGCGCTGATGTCGGCCCGGCTGCTGCCGTCGCGCACGGCATCCCGGTCACTGCGGTCACCCAGGGTGAGGCCAAGCGCGCCGAGAATGATGGACTTTCCGGCACCGGTTTCACCCGTGACAGCGGTGAGTCCGGCACTGAACTCGATGTCGAGCTGGTCGACAATGGCGTAATTCCGGATGGTCAGCTGCTGCAGCATAATCGGATTCCGTGGCCTTTCCTCATATCCTCAATTCTACAGCATGTCTGCGCATGCGCCAGTTACCGCGCCGCGATTGTTCAACGGGGCTTGAATCCTGTGCTGTCGGCCCCATATAGGGCGGAAAGCGAATTCATCAGTGGCAGACCAGTACAAGGTGGGGAGATGAGCGACAACGAAAACCGGGAACAAGGCATGGACGCGCGGGAAGAAGAGAGCCTGCAGGCGGATAATGAATCTGTATCTCCTGAAGAAGAACTCGGGAATCCGGAGGGGCTGACGCTTGACGAAGCGCTCAGGCGCCTGGCAGAAGCCGAGGATCTGGCCGGCCGGCAGCGCGATGAGGTGTTGCGTGCGCGGGCCGATGTGCAGAACATGCAGCGCCGCACCGAACAGGCGGTGGAGAAGGCACATAAATTCGGTCAGGAAAAACTGATCGGTGAGCTGCTCGTGGTCATTGATAACCTGGAGCGGGCCCTGGAGGCCGTGCGCGATCGGGACAATGAGGCTGTGAAGGCGCTGTACGACGGGGTGGAACTGACCCTGAAAAGCTTCCTCGACGCCCTGGGCCGATTCAATGTGGTGCAGATCGACCCGCAGGGCGAGCCCTTCGATCCGCAACAGCATGAAGCCATGACCACGCAGGAAAGTGCCGAGCTGGAACCGAATTCGATTGTTGCGGTGATGCAGAAAGGCTACAGCCTGAACGGGCGGGTGATTCGTCCCGCTCGTGTCATCGTGTCGCGTGCACCCTCGGGGAAAATTGACGAAAACGTGTGAGACATCCGGCCGGTGGCTTGAAATTGGCCGCGGCGAACCAATATAGAGCTTCAAGCATAAAGCCAATCACTGCTACCGGCATCGAGCTGTCGGGCAGCCAAAAGTGGAGAGACAAGATTATGGGAAAGATTATAGGCATTGACCTGGGTACCACCAATTCCTGTGTGGCAATCATGGAAAACGGCAAGTCCAAGGTCATCGAGAATGCCGAGGGCGATCGCACCACGCCGTCCATCATTGCCTACACCGAAGACGGTGAGACACTGGTCGGCCAGCCCGCGAAACGCCAGTCGGTGACAAACCCGCACAACACGCTGTTTGCCATCAAGCGTCTTATCGGCCGTCGTTTTGAAGACGACGTAGTGCAGAAAGACGTCAAGATGGTGCCTTACGAAATCGTCAAGGCCGACAACGGGGATGCATGGGTGAAGGTCAACGACGAGACAATGTCGCCGCCGCAGATTTCAGCCCAGGTGCTGAAGAAGATGAAGAAGACGGCCGAAGACTACCTCGGTGAAACGGTCACCGAAGCGGTGGTCACCGTGCCGGCCTACTTCAACGATTCCCAGCGCCAGGCGACCAAGGACGCCGGCCGCATTGCCGGTCTGGAGGTCAAGCGCATCATCAACGAGCCGACTGCGGCCGCACTGGCCTACGGCATGGACAAGCAGTCCGGTGATCGCACCGTTGCGGTCTACGACCTTGGTGGTGGCACCTTTGACATCTCCATCATCGAGATTGCGGAAACTGACGGGGAGCACACCTTCGAGGTGCTGTCGACCAATGGTGACACCTTCCTCGGCGGCGAGGACTTTGACAAGAAACTCATCGACTATCTTGTCGAGGAGTTCAAGAAAGAGTCCGGCATGAACCTGGAAAATGATCCCCTGGCCCTGCAGCGTCTGAAAGAAGCGGCGGAAAAAGCCAAGATCGAGCTTTCCTCTTCACAGCAGACAGAAATCAACCTGCCTTACATCACGGCGGATGCCAGTGGACCGAAACACCTGGTGCAGAAGCTGACTCGTGCCAAGTTTGAATCCCTGGTGGAAGGCCTGGTTGATCGTACCCTGGAGCCGCTCAAGGTGGCCCTGAAGGACGCAGGCCTGGACGTCGGCAAGATTGATGAGATCATCCTTGTGGGTGGTCAGACTCGCATGCCGCTGGTACAGAAGAAAGTGACTGATTATTTCGGCAAAGAACCTCGTAAGGACGTGAACCCGGATGAGGCAGTGGCCATGGGTGCTGCAATCCAGGGTGCGGTGCTGGCGGGTGATGTCAACGACGTGCTGCTGCTCGACGTGACGCCGCTGTCACTGGGTATCGAGACCCTGGGTGGCGTGACCAGTCACCTGATCGAGAAGAACACCACCATCCCGACCAAGAAGACACAGGTATTCTCGACAGCCGACGACAACCAGGGTGCTGTCACCATTCACGTGGTGCAGGGTGAGCGTAAACAGGCCGCGCAGAACAAGTCGCTGGGTCGCTTTGATCTGGCCGACATTCCACCGGCGCCGCGTGGCGTGCCCCAGATCGAGGTGGCTTTTGACCTGGACGCCAACGGCATTCTGAACGTATCGGCCAAGGACAAGGCGACCGGCAAGGAGCAGTCCATCGTGATCAAGGCCTCCAGTGGCCTGTCGGATGAAGAGATTGATCAGATGATCAAGGATGCCGAAGCCCATGCGGCGGATGACCAGAAGTTCGAGGAGCTGGTGACAGCCCGTAATACCGCCGATGGCCTGATCCACGCTACGAAGAAGACGCTCGAGGACGCCGGTGATAAGGCGGACGCGGATGAGAAGGCGAAGATCGAATCAGCGGTCAGCGATCTGGAAGAAGCCATCAAGGGCAATGATCTGGAGGATATCCAGGCCAAGACCAATGCCCTGACCGAAGCCTCCTCCACGCTGGCGCAGAAAATGTATGCCGAGCAGCAGGGCCAGGATGGCGCAGGGCAGCAGGCCGGTGCGGAAAGTGCCGATGACACGGGCGATGCGGGTGCGGAAGATGCCGTGGACGCCGAGTTCGAAGAAGTCAAGGATGATGACAAGAAGCAGGATTGATGAGGCGGCTGTCCCCCGGCGGGGCAGCCTGACATCAGCGATCATGGCAGAAAATCGTGTTGAGCTGCGGCGCTACACGATTTTCTGCTTTCTGCGACAAGTCTCCGGAATCACAGAGAACAGGTACCATGTCGAAACGAGATTATTATGAAGTGCTGGGTGTGTCACGCGATGCATCGGCGGCCGAGATCAAGAAAGCCTACCGACGCGTGGCCATGAAACACCACCCAGACCGCAATCCGGGGAACAAGGAGTCCGAGGACAAGTTCAAGGAAGCCAATGAGGCCTTCGAGGTGCTGTCCGACGATCAAAAACGGGGGCGCTACGATCAGTTCGGTCACGATGGTGTGAATCCCCAGGGCGGTGCCGGTGCCGGAGATTTCGGTGACATCTTCAGCGATATTTTTGGTGACATTTTTGGTGGTGCCCGGGGTGGTGGTCGCAGCCGGGTCCGCAAGGGCGCCGACCTGCGCTACAACCTGGAGTTGAGCCTCGAGGACGCGGTCAAGGGCACCACCGCCAAGATCCGTATCCCGACAGCCGTCGAATGTGAGGAATGTGATGGTTCCGGCGCCGAGCCCGGTTCCGAACCGGTAACCTGTGGCACCTGTAATGGTATGGGACAGGTGCGGATGCAGCAGGGCTTTTTCTCCGTGCAGCAGAGCTGTCCGCGTTGCGGTGGCAGTGGCAAGCAGGTCAAGAACCCCTGCGGCAAATGCCATGGCCGGGGTGCGGTGGAAGAGCAGAAGACCCTGTCCGTGAAGGTACCTGCCGGTGTCGACAACGGCGACCGTATCCGCCTGACCGGCGAAGGCCAGATGGGCATGCACGGCGGTCCTCCGGGGGATCTTTATGTGCAGGTCTCGGTCCGTGAACACAAGTTCTTCGAGCGTGACGGACGCAACCTGCAATGCGAAGTGCCCATCAGCTTTGTTGATGCAGCCCTTGGTGGAGAGTTGGAAGTGCCTACCCTCGACGGCCGCCTGAAGTTGAAGATTCCGCCTGAAACCCAGACCGGAAAGCTGTTCCGATTGCGTGGTAAAGGTGTGACTTCAGTGCGGGGCGGCCCTCCGGGTGATCTGCTCTGTCGCGTGGTGGTGGAAACCCCGGTCAAGCTGACCCGACGGCAGAAAGAGTTGCTGCATGAATTCCAGGAGATCGGTGATGGTGAGGGGCGTAAGCAATCACCTCGCAAGACCTCCTGGTTTGACGGCGTCAAGAAGTTTGTCGACGAGCTGCGCACCTGACGTCTCCCGCCCGGGCGGGAAAGCATGATTTGCTGCCCAAGGGCAGTCACTGCATTCAGTGACTGCCCTTTTTTCGTTCAAAGCCTGTGTTCGCGCTGAAAGTCGGCGAGCACTTCCTGATGCTGTTCCAGTGTAAGCCGTGGCCCGTAGTGCGATACGGTTGTGGCGGCCGCGAGGCTGGCCAGCTCCCCGGCGGCATGTAAGCCAAAACCCTGGGTGACGCCGTACAGGAAGGCGCCAGCGAACATGTCGCCAGCCCCATTGCTGTCCACGGCCTTCACCTGGCGTGGCTTGACGCTCAGGTATTGCTCGCCATCAAAGATCAGGGCGCCACGGGCGCCAAGGGTGATAACGAACTGTGCGGCGATGCCTTCGAGTTTGCGGCCGGCCGCTTCCAGCGTGGCCTCGCCACTCCAGCTCAGTGCTTCCTTTTCATTGCAGAACAGCAGGTCCACGCCGTCCTCGCCGAGCACTTCGTCGATGCCATCCCGGAAGTACTCGACAATGGCCGGGTCCGAGAAAGTGAAGGCGGTGCGGATACCCTGCTCACGGGCCTGCTTCTTGAGATGCACGGCGGCATCCCGTGCCGTGTCCGAGGTCACCAGATAACCTTCGATGTAGACAAATTCCGAGCGCGCCAGCGCCTCCGGCTTGAGCTCCTGTCGTGACACCGATTGGGAAATGCCCAGGTGAGTCAACATGGTCCGTTCCGCATCCGAGGTCACCATGACCAGGCATCGACCCGTGGTGCCCGTTTCACGTTGCGGGCCAAGGTTGGTTTCAATGTTGTGGTTGCCGAGCTCCTGCACATAGAAGTCGCCGGTTTCATCGGCGGCGACCTTGCAGGAATAGAAGGCAGTGCCACCGAACTGGCTGAGCGCGTAGAGTGTGTTGGCCGCAGACCCGCCCCCGGCGCGTTTGCGCAGTCCGTACTGCCGCTGCAATTGCTCCAGCAGCGCCTGCTGTTCATCCTTTTCAATCAGGGTCATGAACCCTTTTTTAATTCCGGTCTGGGCAAAGAAGCCTTCGTCGACCAGGAATTCCTTGTCAACCAGTGCGTTGCCGATACCGTAGACGTCATAGTTCTGCATGGTCCGGTACCTTTTTTCAGTTCTGTTGCAGTTG
>PWQG01000251.1 GCA_003556835.1 Gammaproteobacteria bacterium | reverse complement strand
CCCAGCGCGTGTAGATTTTCCCGGGGCTGGCTGGGTCTGAATCGAACAGCTCTGTCAGGTCAAACCGGTCCGGGGGCAGTTCGGTGACGGCATCGACACCGTCACACAACAACTTCCAGAATGCGCCCGGAGAGTCGGCCCCCCCGGGAAATCGGCAACCGATACCAACAATCGCAATGTCCATAGCCGAAACTCCAACCTGGGGCTGCGATCGCGGGGCGACCGTGACCGCAGCCCGAGTGGCATCAGCGGCACTTGTATTGGAGGGTATAGGTCAGATCCAGGCCTTCCTGGCTGACAATGCCATGACCGGTGGCATGGAGCGTATTGCTTGGTTGACGGATGACCCGGACAGTGGATTCCGTGACCGGTGCTGCTCCGCCTATCCCCTTGCCGGAAAGCCCCAGTGTGACGGACTGTGCACCTGGGCCGCATCCGTCGATGGTTCCGGTGAATTCCATGATTCCCCCGAATGTCACATCACCGTTGCGCTTAACGGTGCCGGTCACCTCTTGAACAAATGTTCCTTCCAATGTTCCTTGAACGGTGCCGGTGATTGTCCTCGCCTGATGCGAGTTGCCGCCGGTCTCTCGGAGCACTTCCACCTCAATGTGAGTGATCATTCCGGTGCCGCTCCCCTCAAGCATCGGTCCCGCATGTAGCGGGGGGCCAGCATGGGATGGGGGCCCGGCCTGTGACGATGGAGTGGCGGCGATAGGTGCTGAGACCAGCAGCGCTGACAGGGCAAGAGTCGTGGCGAGTTGAGCCAGGCCTGATGAGTTAAGGCGATTGCGAATCATCTGAGGTCCCTCCCCGGGGTTATCGACCGGCACAGCGCTGGGTAGGGCGTCCGGTCAGTGCCTCATGGACATGAAGTCGGTTTGCTTCGTGGTAGGGCGCGAAAGACCAGCGTTCAATCAAGGACCATTTGCCGATTTTATTCTGAGTGGATGCAGTGCGCGCCGGATCGGGTCTTGACAAATTATTGCTAGTATGTGCGCAGGTCGACTTCACCACTTAACGGTAGACTGCTTCCTTGCCCTGTCAAGCTGGCGATAAGCGCCACCGTGCACTGGCGAAATTGCTTCGGCCAATGCGGTGGATCGGTGTGATGTGAGGTGCTTGGGGGCTGGGCTGCGGCGCCGACGGGGGCTTCGCAGGAATGATTTCTTTGATCGCTGCCGGAAAAGACGGGGATGATGATCCCCCGAAAAATGCTTCCCCGCAGGCGACGGCGCCTGCGGGGAAGCCCTCAGGGCATCAAAGCCCGTAGCTGGTTACGTCGATCTTGGAGAAGATTTCATCCCAGTAGAGTTGGACCAACTCGTCTCGTGTTTCCACGTCCTCCACCAGGTCCATCCACTTGGCCAGCACCTCGGTGAAGGCCTCGGTCATTTCTGCTCCATTCTGAACGCCGTGACGCTGAGCGTACCGTTCCGGAACGGCCTCCAGGTCCGCTTCCTGGAACGCGCGTGTCACCTCCTGGAATGATGGATCCGGTTCATGCATGGTGATCTCGTCGGAGCGCTCATCAAGCTGCCGTAACGCTTCCCTGTGCTCCGACAGGTACTGCCAAGCGATTTCCGCGTTAATGGCCGCCGCGCCATACAGAACGGATTCACGTTCCTGCTCGGTGAGACGCTGCCAGGTTTCTCGGTTGATGGTTGTTCCAACGCCGCCAAACGTGCTGCCCGGCACACCCATCGTGATATCGGTGACCACGTCGATGAACATGAAGTTGAGTAGATCCGGTAGGTTGTGCGCGGTGCAGTCCACAACCCCCTGACTCAGCGCTTCAAACGTTTCGTTGACTGGAATGGACAACGGAGTGCCGCCAAATTCCGTCACCCAGCGCGACCACTGTGGGCCACCGACACGAATGCGCCTACCCTCAAATTCTTCCTGGCTGCGGACTGGCCTGGTGCAAAACAGCCCGTATGGTGGGCTGCCGGCCATTCCCAGATAGACCTGGTTTTCCTTATGGTGCTCGTCCATGCACGCGTCACAGTGGTTCATGACGAAGTACGAAACGGCACCCGTATAGGCAAAGGTCGACTGCTTCGGCGTGGCCTCCTGAATGGCCAGGCTCATGGTCAGTTCCGTGAACATGGTGGTCGTGGGGAACGTCGATGGAAAGTAGGCCACCAGCACGGTCCCCAGGTCGGCAATGCCGTCGCGAATGCCATCCGGTGTCTCCATGAAGCTGAGCAGCGATGCAATAAAGCCCCGAACCTGTATCTCGCCTTCGGAATGGGATTCAACAGCCTTGATGAACTCGTCGACCGCGATTTCACCCATTGAGCCGGGGGGGGTGCCCGATGCAAAGCGCAGCTGAGTGGCATCTGCGGCGGCCCCAAAACACAAGCCTGCGGCCAACAGGCCGGACAACAAGGGGGTTTTCGCGTTTGCGATATTGATCATGCTCTCCTCCAGAGGAATCGCTTTTTTGGGGTTTCAGTCTGAACAGCCGATGGGGAAGGGGTCTCCTCTTGGTTTCTTGTGGTTCTTGTCGGACTACGCATGGGCGCATCCATTACGTTTATGGATACCACGCCTCATGGGGGGGTGGGAAGAGAATTATGTCCAAATCAAGGGCGCGGCATGACTCGTCCCGATCTCACGGGAAGGAGGCATTTCCGTCAGGCCGGTTAAACGTTGATTCCAGCCCGTGAACTGTCATGAGCCCCCGCTGGTTTAAGCCAGCCATAGACGTAACCGAGCACCGCGCCGAAGACCAGGTGTGCGATCAAGGTGCTTAATGGAATGGCGAGGCCAAAGCCAGTGCCGAAGAACCCCGATCCCGCCAACGGAAACACGGTCAGCATGACCAACAGCCATGCCAGAATGCCGAACAGCAGCCCCTTGCGGGCGTAAGTGGTGCCCGGCAGCACCTTCACGAGTGTGATGAAAAGCCCGCCCCATAACACGGTGCCGACGATGAAATGGAGCCCCCAGCCAATGGCTGCATTGTTGGGTGTGCCGAGTGCCTGATGGGCACTGAGATTCATGATCTGGATTGGGTTAAACCAGGTCATGAAGCCGGCCTCCAAGCGCACGATCATCAGCGCTGAAATCACCAGCGTCGCCGCGAAACCGGCAAACAGACCTCTGCCCAGCTCCGCCATAATGCACCTCCCGACGCGATTTCTGTCCGCGACTCTACAGTCTGTCAGGTGGCCGGCTCCTTCCAGCCCTGCTCTGGCAAAGTATAGACGGGAGCGTTGAGCAGGCGTTTCCGCTTTACCTCCCAGGGCGATGTCTTGGTGAATGCGGTGCTTTGCACTTGCGTTGAAAGGATTGCCTCGCCGGCATAAGGCTTCCCCTTGAAGTAATAAAATTAGTAATTCTTATATGGGAAAAGTCTAATGGCGAAATTGCCAGCAGCTCCACATGAACTAAAACTCACCAATAGGGGGATTCATACAAAAGGAGAGCAGTCCGGCATCCGGGGTCGTGAAGAATGGACAGCGGGTTGTCCTGCAGAAGAATCAGGATTCCACGGAGCACGGACTAGACGCTATGACCTATCTCCAATCGGCTGTAACGGTTGCCACCTGGCGTGACTATGTCCAGTTGTGTAAACCGCGAGTAGTTTTGTTGATGCTGCTGACGGCTATCGTCGGTATGTGTCTGGCTGCCCCCGGTGTCCCCCCGCTTGATCTTGTGGCTGCCGGCATCGTGGGCATTGCACTTGTGGCCGGCTCTGCCGCTGTGGTCAACCACGTGGCGGACGCCCACGTGGATCAGACCATGAAAAGAACCCAGGCGCGGCCAGTGGCGCAGGGGCGAATTGCTCCGCCGCAGGCCCTGCTCTTCTCCGGGCTGCTCGGCCTGACTGGTATGCTGGTGCTGACCCTGCTGGTCAATCCACTCACGGCTTTACTCAATCTGATTTCCTGGGTCGGATACGGCCTCATCTATACGCTTTATCTGAAGCATCGGACCCCGCAGAACATCGTGATCGGGGGGCTGTTCGGAGCGGCGCCGCCGTTGTTTGGGTGGACGGCTATCACTGGCACGATCAGTGTGGAACCCCTGTTGCTGGTGCTGATTATCTTCGTCTGGACGCCGCCGCATTTCTGGGCCCTGGCGTTGGCGAGGTTGGATGATTACCGGGATGCCGGTGTTCCGATGCTGCCGATTACTCACGGTGTGATCTACACACGCCGGAGCGTGATGGCCTATACCGCGCTGTTGGCAGTGGTCAGCGCACTGCCCGTGGTCGTCGGCATGGCCGGGCTGGTCTATCTGGGGGTGGTATTGGTGTTGAATCTGCGCTTCCTGTACTGGGCCCGGAAAGTGCTGGCCGGGGATCGCGTCGCACCGATGAAAACGTTCCGGTATTCCATTTTTTATCTCGGGGTGCTGTTTCTGGCACTCCTGCTGGACCATTACCTGATTCTTGTCACGTCGTTGGTATGAAGGGGGGGTTGATGATTCGAGGGCCATAACAGATTGGGGGAAAGCTGATGAAAATGAAGCGCTATTTCTATATTGGTGATGATCTTGACGATCTCGAAAGACTGGAAGAGGAGTTGGAAGCAGCAGGGGTGGTCACACCCCAGATTCACGTGCTGACGCTGGACGACAGTGGCGCGGAGCATCATCAAAACCTGCATCAGGTCACTGCCCTGATGAAGAAGGATATTGTGCACTCTGCGCTCATTGGCGCCGCCGTCGGTGCCTGCGCCTTCGTGTTGGTCCTGGTGGTGGCTTATCTGGCTGGTTGGACGGATACCCCCGCCGGTTGGCTGCCGTTCGTTTTCCTCGCTGTTGTACTGCTGGGCTTCTTTACCTGGGAAGGCGGCCTGCGCGGCATTGAATCGCCGAACGTGCACTT
>PWQG01000295.1 GCA_003556835.1 Gammaproteobacteria bacterium | reverse complement strand
CTTTATTGTCGGGTTTTCCTGGAGGGCAGCAATTGCACCATGATCGTGCATGCACTGGCAAGATCAGCGTGTCAGGCCCGGATCAGCGCAATTGCTGCAGGCTCCGATTGAGGGTGGCCCGCGATACTTCGCCGGTGTGCATTTCGACCATTTCGCCTGCGGCGTTGAAATAATAGGTGCTGGGCAGGGCGCGGGTATCGAGCATGAGGCTGGAATGTGATTGGGCATCCAGCAACACATTTTCCAGGTGCAGGTCGTCATCGTAGAGATAATCGGCGATGCGCTGGGCGTCCTCGCCCTGATTGACAAAAACGAAGGCGATATCACTTTCGCGTTGTTGTGCGGCTTCGAAAACCGGCATCTCGCGGCGGCAGGGCGGGCACCAGGTGGCCCATAGGTTGAGCACGACAGGGCGATCATTGAGTTCATGCAGATTGATACGCTCGCCATCCAGCGTGATCAATGACAAGGGCGGCATGGGCGCCATTTCGGGGGCTTCGATCAGTCGATCGGCCAGTGCCTGGCCGCCGGCCCAGGCCAGTACGCCGGCCAGGCTGGCAACAGCGAGGGGTTGGCGCAGCGCGGCCTGTCGCAGGGCGATCACGATACCGGTCAGCGCCGCCAGGCCCACCCCGGCGAGGAAGTGGAAGCCCCCGTCCCGGATGTCGATGATGCTCAGTGGCCGCACCAGGTAGTCGTCCAGGTACTGCAGGACAAACACCAACCGGCCACCGAACAGGCCAATCAGCAGCATGCCAGTCAGCGCGGGTTCGACGCTCACATCCCGGCGTCGACCCAGCCACCAGCCCACCACCAGGGCTACCAGAAAGCCGGCGGCAAGCAGCAGGCGGTCAAGGGGAATGGCCAGAGGGCCGATGCTGATCGTGATCATTGTGTGTCCTTCTCCAAACCAACTGCAGTCACTAACCGGTTGTCCGCTCCAGATCTTTCAGCAGCCTGTCACTGAGCGGCGAAAATCCGGGTCCATTCGGTGAGCAGTCGGGTACCGTAGCCCGTGCCACCCTCCGGATTGATGCCACTTGGATTGTCGATGAAAGCGTTGCCGGCCATGTCGATGTGCAACCAGGGTGTGTCTCCGGCAAAGTGTTGCAGGAAAATCGCACCAGCCTGGGCACCCGGTGAGCCGGTATTACGGATGTCCGCAATACGGCTGTCGATGATGCCTTCATAGGGGCCAAGTGGCAGTTGCCAGACCCGATCACCGGTCAGTTCCCCGGCCTCCCGCATGGTGGCGAGAATATCTTCGTGTTCAGTGAACACCGCCGAATAGTCGCTACCGAGTGCGCCCACCTTGGCGCCGGTCAGCGTGGCTATATCGATGATCGCGCGAGGATTGTAGTGCTCGCGGGCGTACCAGATGCCATCGGCCAGGATCAGTCGCCCTTCGGCGTCGGTGTTGGCCACTTCGATCGTGGTGCCGTCTCCGGCGGTGACCACGTCGCCGGGAAGTTGCGCTTCGCCGGAAATGGCATTCTGTGACAGGGGCATGACGCCGATCACATTGACCGCCGTCTGCTGTCCGGCCAGAGCCGCCATCGCGCCGACAACCGCGGCTGCGCCCGCCTTGTCGGTCTGCATACGCAGTATGGAAGCCGAGGAGGTTTTCAGATTGTAGCCGCCGGTGTCGAAAGTGTTGCCCTTGCCGACCAGGGCAATGGGCTGGTCATCAGAACCTTCCCAGTGGGCCAGCAGCAGGTGCGCCTTGTGCTGGCTGCCCTGACTGACGCCATAGAGCGATCCCATGCCCGCTTCGAGGACCTCCTCCGGGCCCAGGATGGTGACGGTTACACCCAGCGGTTCAAGCACTTCACGGGCGTACTCGGCAAAAGCGGCCGGATAGCCATCGCTGCCGGGAAGATTGGTCAGTTCGCGTGCATGGAACACGCCTTCAGCCAGTGCACGTAGTTGGTTGTACTGTTGCTCCGCCACGCTTTGCGACCGTACCCTGTAATGGTACTGTTGCGACGGTCGAGGTGCCGGGTCACTGAAATGGCGATCAAAGCGGTAGTTGCGCAGGTCAACACCATGGGCGATCGCGGTCGTGATACCGGCGTTGAGGGCCTGATCCTCAATCAGCGATGCGTTGACCTCAACACTCCGCGCGGCCGTTGCATTGATATGACTGGCCAGATCGGCACCGATCAGTTCGGCATCGTGACGTGCCAGTTCGACCGGATCACCGACGCCGACCAGTATCAGTCGCTCGACGGTCAATCCGGCCGGCGCCAGGATCTCGACTTTCTGCCGTGCATCGCCTTCGAATTCCGTCGCTGCGACGGTGCGGCGCAGCTGGTTTGCCGTGCGATCATTCCAGCCGGACAGACGCGGGGAATCCATGCCAGCCGGAACCAGTAACACGAGGGTGTCGACATCACTGCCGCTGCGTTCGGAGAATGTGGTACTGGTCTGCAGGAACTGTGCGCTGGCCGTGCTGGACAACAGCATGGCGAGTGACAATAGCAGACTGACGGGTATCGTGCGGAGGGTGTACATGATTTCTACCTCGGGTGTGTATGTCGGTTTCCCGGCCAGTATAAAAGGGAAGTACCATTCTGTGAACGGGGCGGGATTCAGTCTCCGGACCGCTCGCTGGTCACTTCGTCCGATGCGTTTTCCAGGTCGGAGAAGTCCCGCCGCAATTGCTCCAGGTTTTCCTTGTATTCGTCGCTGTCCCCATAGTCCACAAAGCGGTGATATCGGGAATGCACCTGCTTGAGTTGTTATGCGTGTTTGATCGGGCACCAGTACTGTTCGGTGCGCGCAGCCACTTCACCCGTGAAACTGATCAGGCCGTTGAAATAGCCGCAGAATACACAATTGAGTTTCTCAATTGAATTCAGATAGCCGAGCCGATGACGGTCGATGATGATATGGTCCCGGCGCTGCACTTTGGGGATGCCGTACAAGGGGAAACAGATGGCCTGGTAGAAGCTGACCACCAGATCCATGAACAGGGCCGGCAGGGCGCAGCTCCAGATGATGGGGGCGCTTAACACATGTTTGACTTTGGCGTGGCGCAGATACTTCAGCAGGCTTTTACTTCGACTGCGGTGGTATTGCAATACATTCTTCTGGAAATGCACCTTGCGATCGCGAATTTCGTAGGTATCGATGCGTATCCGCTGGATTTCCTTGCGGAGCTCGGCTTCCAGCTTACGGATCGCCTTCACAATCTCATCGGTGCGTTGGCTCATGTTCAGTCTCCGGGGTGCACAGTCGGCCGTTCACTATAACAGAGCCTGAGCCGGGGCGTATTTCGCTGGAGTGGTGTCCAGGGCTGATCGTCGGAACGTCTCGGTGTATAATGCCGCCCACATTTATTCGTCGGGGAATTTTCGATGACGCAATCAGAGACTGTAACACCGCTATCCTCCGGAAACCGAAAATTGCTGGCCGCGGGCCTGGGCGCCATGCTGATCGGTCTGGCAATGCCCGGATATGCGCAGGATCGCGGGCCGGGTAGTGAGGGCAGTGCCTCGCTCGGTTACGTCGGCACCAGTGGTAATACCGATACCCAGACTTTCGAGACGCAGTTGCGTTATACCCTGCGCACCACCGAGTGGGTCCACAATCTGGGTCTGCAGGCGCTGTTGGCCGAGCAGGACTCGATATCCAGCGGTGAGCGGTACGTGCTGGAAGGGAAATCCGACTTCCGGGTCGGGGAGAACAGTTATTTCTTTGGCAAGGGCAATTACACCGACGACCGCTTCACCGGCTATGACTACCAGGTCTCGGCGGCAACGGGATACGGCTACTATTGGTCCAACACGGATGAACTGTTGCTCGAAACCTTCGCCGGCGCCGGTTATCGCCAGAATGCCTTTGTCGACGGTGGCGAGGAAGGGGAAGTCATGTTGTCCCTGGGGCAGAACCTCGAATGGGCCATCACCAATATGACCAGCCTCACCCAGAGCCTGAGCAGCGAGATCGGTGAGGATCTCACATCCAGCCGTTTCGAGATCGGTCTGATTTCCAACATCATTGGCGAGATTTCCACCAAGATCGCGTTCCAGGCGCGTCATCTCTCGGAGGTACCGGCCGGGCGCAAGAATACTGATACCCAGACCAGCATCAGCCTTGTCTATCAGTTCTGATCACTGATCAGGATCAGCTGCGGGGGTGCCGTTGCGCCCCCCGCAGCCTGTCATTTTTCATTCCAGCGTGACCATTCACCCAGAAACTGATCGGCACAGGTGGCGGCCAGTAGTTCGGCCCTGAATTGCCCCGCATCGATGGTGGCGATCGCGCTTCTACGCCATAGCAGGCTGTGTACATCGGTCGACTGTCGTTCCCAGAGTTCAACATTGGTGGCATAGGCCAGTTGTGCACCCGCCTCGGTCGCTTCCACGCTGCAAACGAGATAAAGTCGGTTCGAGGGACGCCGTGAAATGCCACGGGCGGCCAGGCTTTCTTCGAGCAGTCGCTGGCTGCCCAGACGAAATTCCACCGGATCTGCACCGGGTATTTCCAATAGCCGTGAGACATCGACGTACAGGTCGAGCTGATTGACGTTACCCAGCACGATACCATTGCCGCGCGGAAATACTTGTGCCTGAAGAGACCAGGGCAATAACAGGGAGAGCATCAATGCACCAGTCAGAAGGCGGCGCAATGCGGGTGTAGGGGACATGGGTTGTTTCTCCTGAAATACCTGACGAGTGAGGACCCTGGGAATCGGGTTGTCCTGCTGGACCAGTAACTACGGCCTGCCACTTTTCAGGGCTGGATAATAGCAGCTGAAGATCTAAAAAACAGTCAGTTGTTCGCCCTTTTCCAAAGATGTGCACTGTCGGCAAGCAGTCAGAGAAGGCTGATTGGATGT
>PWQG01000125.1 GCA_003556835.1 Gammaproteobacteria bacterium | reverse complement strand
CCACGGATCAGGTCCAGTTCGTCGGACAGGGCATGGGTGGGTTCGTCCTTGAGGCCGGTGCGGAGCAGGTCGGCCAGGTCCATGGTGGCCTGTTCTGCCTGATCGGGACGGTCGTGGATCAGGCTGGAGATGGTGTTGAGGGTGTTGAAGAGGAAGTGGGGGCGGATGCGGGATTGTAGGGCGTTCAGGCGCACGTCGCTCTCGGCTGCCACCTGGGCCTGCCACTGCTGCTGAAGGAGAAAAAAGCGAGCGAAAAGAAAAGACGCAACAGCCGCAATACCAAGATTCCGCGCCAGGAAGATGATTGGCTCGCTTTGCGCGGGTTGGCTGGCATTGGCAAGACGCTCCGGCCCGAAAGCCACAAGCAGTGAAACCAGTACAACCAGGGCCTGGCAGCCCAGGAACCAGATGATGATTCGGGCCCCCGGCGGAAGCGTGGGCAGCCGGGATTCGATCAGAAAAAACAGCAGCGCCGCCAACAGGGAACACCACAGAACGAAAAGCGAAACCAGGGCCAGGTGCTGAAAGAAAAACGCCTCGGATCCCAGCCGACCCAGGCTGAGAATCACGGCGAGACTCACGGAAAACAAGACCACAAAAAGCGTAAACCGCCCGGTCGGCGGTTTACGGTTCTGGCCAGCTTGAAACGCCTTAAATCCCATTTGATGACCAGCACCCAAGCTCCGTATAAGGACGTGAGAGCACGGACACTGCCAGGGCGGAATGGCCTAAGCCGATTCCTAGCGCAGGCTTCACGGGTTGTTGTCGTCCCACCGTCCTTGATCGATGAATTCTCTCCAACTTGCGATCGCAGTCCGGGTACCAGATCCATCCCCGCTGCACCGCGGGATTGGGAACTGAACTGTACCAGGGTCTTCACCAGGCCTGAAAACATCCAGATCATCCAGGTTTGCGAACGCGCCGATCTCCCCGCGATATTGTTCAAACAGATTGGGGTAGAGCACACCATCCGGATCAAGCACGGTACTGGGCGTACGTACCATACTCTCAAGACTTCCCAGGCAATCGTTCAGTCGGTTCCAGTTAGCCTCAAGATCCTCGCAAAGCAGTGGTCTGATTACTGCATTACCACCGCCATCAATTCGGAATATACCGGAACCAAAATCCACATTGTCTGGATCGTAGGCGACACGAGCACTCTGATTCCGATTCTCGCCATTCACTGTCTGAGGCCCCAGATCCTGGAGGATGACCAAACCAGAGTTGTCTGCCCGCCCAAAACCGCCGATGTCAATCACGCCGCCAAGAACCAGCAGATCACCTGTATAGGCTGGCGTGCCATTGGAAAAGTAGCCTCCTTCCACGATGATCTGACCGTTGATCGTGCAGTTGCCTGAAACTTCGAGATTTCCCGCGACAAATGTAATCTGATCGTTCGCTGTTCCACCGCAATTGTTATTGGTTCTCCAGCTTTGGTTGCCGACCTGCAAGTTGCCCACGCATGCGCCGAACGGATTGTCCTCCGCAGCTCCCGGCCACAACTCGTAACCCCTGACGCCGACCTTCATGGCGTTGACGACGCGAGCCAGTAAGGCCGGCTCGCCCCAGGCACCGTCAAGCGGCCCGTGGGTGATGCCCGGATTCGCCGGCAAATAGTTGCCGGTCCGGTCGCCCCCGGCCGCCAGCTGTCGACGCATCTCGCCGGAGCTGGCCGCATCGGCCGTCTGGATCGGGCAACCCGCTGGTCGCGCATCAATCTGGAACTGGTTCGAATTCGGCATCCTGATGTCGACCAGTGACAGCGGGCCGGTTTGAATCAGACAGGTCGGGTTATCAAAGCCCCGCTCTTCCAGCCTGACCTCGATTTCACGCCGGGCAACGATCTCGTTATCAGAGGTTCGCACCACTTCGCCAACGCCAAGCGCGAGGAGTTGCTGCGGAATGGAACCGTCGATCCCGTCAAGTAAGGTCCAGCCGGGCGCCTCGAAGCAACCCACCCTTTGTCGGTAGCGGACCTCAAAGCCTGCGGGAATTCCCGGCACAACCAGCGTCGCAAAATTCGACCACGGGCCAAGCCAATCTGCCCTATTCTCATCTGCCCGGTCACACACGGGGTTACCGTCAGCATCTGGCGCCCAGTTACCGGTGTCGAAACCCCAATCCAGCGTTTCGGCTATGGCCGCCGAAGCGCCATGGAACGCCAGGCTCTGGAGGTTCGCGTTACCGGCCATGCGTTCCTGCATGCGAACGCTGCTCATGGTGCCAATGCCAATGACGGTCAGCAGCAGCAACAGCAGCAAGGCGAAGACCAGCGCAATGCCTTGTTGACGCATGCGGCTGCCATTTTTTGCATTCAGGAATCTGTTCATGAGGTTTTCTCCTGCATACCGAGCTCAATCCCGACCGTAAATCCGGTCCAGGAGCACGTTACGGAAAGCCGCTTCGAGCACCGCATCCCTGGAGCCGCCGCGGCCATCGAACGTCAAGGTCATGCGCACGCCGATGCAAGCGGTGTCCAGATCGTCGACGGTGTCGAAATTGCACACATTGGCGTTGACGCCGCCAAGATCGGCACCCGGCGGCCGCAACAGCTCGAACTGGATATCCGTCACTCCAGGCACCAGGTCGGTCGTTCTCGGATCCCCGGGCCCTGAACCGGCGCAGCGCAAGCGGTCACCGTCAGAAAAATAGCGGTTTGTCACCAGGGTGAGTTCATTCTGCAAATTGGGATTCTGCCGGGACTGCGCGCAATGAGAGCGACCCGCATAGCGAATGGTCAGGCTGCCGTCCGGGTTGATCTCGGCAAACGCCTGCCCGATATCCTGGAACTCCGCGAAAGTGAGGGTCAACTGATCCCGAAAGCCGGCGTTGCGGATATCACGCAGCAAGTGGTCGCTGACGAAGCGCATGTTTTCCTGGATCCGGGACAGATCTTCCGCGTCCTGGGCAGTGGTCCGGCCGGACAGGTAGGTCAAAGCCAACCCCCCGATCAGGAACGCGCTCAGCGCCAAGGCCACCATCAGTTCGACGAGGGTGAAGCCCTGATGCGCCGAACGCCCCAAGCTCTGCATTTCATGCGTCTGTTTCATGCGTCTGCTCATGGTGTCGCGGGTGGCGCAACGGGAGCACAGACCACCCTGGCCGTGTAGGGAAACCGTTCTGCCGGCTGCCCGAATCGGGCATCTTCCCAGCCGACCCGGATGCTTGCCTCGATCCAGAAGTCGTCGGGATCCTGGCGAAAGCCGGTGCGCGTCACAGTCAAGCCGGGGATGGTGACCGTGCCTGCCCCGTTGGACTGCCATGCATCCACCAGATCACCGAGGACGGCATCGACGTCGGCAGCGCTCAGGCAGCCGTCATTCACATCTGCCATGGCGAGCCACAGCCGTTCTTCGAAATCCAGCGCAACAGATGAGGCGATGGAGGTGTAGTAGGAAGAGTGGACGTTTCTCAAACCGGTCAGATTGAGCGCTGCGATGCCGACCAGCCCGATTGAAAGCACCAGCAGGGCGATCAGGACTTCGATCAGGGTGAAGCCCTTGTTGCCCCGGACGGCAGATGAAGCGGATGAAGTGGTTGCGATCATCAGTGTTCAGCACCCATTTGAGGTCAAGGGCAGCCTATGGCCTGCGAAGTGACCTGGCCCGTCGGAAGAACCTCGATCTCGCGCGCCTGGCGATTGCCGGAGCACCCCTGATGTTCAAGAGTCAATCTCTCGGTGACCCACGCATCGGCGCCCTGCTCCAGAAAACCCCGGTTATTGAACGTCAGTCGCGCCGGTCCGGTCAGGGAAACGCCCTGCAAACTGGCGCAGCGAATCACTCCGGGAATGTCAGGACAGCCGGCATCATCAACGGGATCCACGCCTTCTCCTGCAGGGGGACGCACATTCGCCGACCATGCAAATCCGTTACTGACGAACTCGATCTGCCAGTTTTGGTTGCGGCGAATCGCCTGGCTCTTGGCCAGGGTGATCAGCGCGATCAGTTCGTTGTTCTGGGCGGCCACGCGGTTGTTCCGCAACAACTGCTGCAGAGATGGGACTGCGATGGTGGCGGCAATGGCGATGACCGCAATGATGATCATCAATTCCACCAGCGTGACGCCACGGACTTTCGATCTCGAACCGATGTTCATCGCATCTACCTCCAGCAACGGTCCACACCGGAGTCCGCCGAATTCCGAACCCCGAGGTGAGTCAGCGTGAAAGTCTGGCACTGTGTATCCCGCACCTGCGGTCCGGCAGCAGTGGCGGTCAGGGTGAAACCGGTTCCACCGCCCGTCGCGTTCAGGGCAATGGTGTAGAACCCATCGGGTGATTCATTCGGGATATTGCAACCCGCGTAGGTGTTGGCGCGCGTAAAGCAGCGCTCCAGGGACTGTGCAGCCTGCAGCAAGGCAGACTGCGCGTCAGCCCTCCGGGTCTGCTGTACCTGGTTCAGATAGGAGGGAATCGCGATCGCGGCCAGGATACCCAGCACCGCCACCACAATCATCAATTCAATCAGCGTGAATCCCCGAGTCTTCATGCGTCTCACCCTTTTTAGCACCTGCCTTCGATTATGGGCGATGGGGCGTTTCGCTTCCACCAGCCAGGACAGCGTGCTTCAAGGTCAACGTAGACCAGTGGGCCCGTGACGGCAAGTCTTTGCCGACGGAAGGACACATTCGGGGGATGAGTGGCGGGCCAAAACGAACCGGGCCGGAAGGGGATCCCCTACCGGCCCGGTTCGAATACGGGACTTTTCCAAGTGCCGGACCGCAAGGGCCCGATCAGCTTACTTGCCGTAGCGCTTCTTGAACTTGTCGACGCGCCCGCCGGTGTCCATGATCTTGTGCTTGCCGGTGTAGAACGGGTGGGACTTGCTGGAGACTTCGATCTTGACCAGCGGGTATTCCTTGCCGT
>PWQG01000179.1 GCA_003556835.1 Gammaproteobacteria bacterium | reverse complement strand
CGCGCAGTGATCCGGCGACCGGACTCGACAATGACGTTGCCCTTCTTGTCCTGCAGGTCGAAGTTGAGTACTTCACCACGCAGGCGCGATGGAACCAGCTCCAACATCAGCTCGTCGGTCTTTTTGTCGATACGAAACTGATTGTTCTCATAGAACATTTCCAGAATCTGCTCGGAACTGAATTCCAGTGCGCGCAGCAGGACACTGGCCGGCAATTTGCGGCGACGGTCGATACGGACGTAGACCAGATCCTTGGGATCAAATTCGAAATCGAGCCAGGAACCACGGTAGGGGATGACCCTGGCCGAATAGAGCAGTTTGCCGGAGCTGTGTGTCTTGCCCCGATCGTGATCGAAGAACACACCGGGTGACCGGTGCAGCTGGGACACGACCACTCGCTCGGTACCATTGATGACGAAGGTACCGCTTTCCGTCATCACGGGGATCTCACCCATGTAGACTTCCTGCTCCTTGATGTCCTTGATGGTCTGGGCGCTGGATTCCTTATCGTACAGAATCAGGCGCACCCTGACCCGCAGGGATACTGAATAGGTGATACCGCGCTGTTGACATTCCTTGACGTCGAAAACAGGCTTTCCGAGATCGTAGCTGACATACTCCAGCACAGCCTTGCCGGAATAACTGACAATCGGAAACACAGATTTGAATGCGGCGTGCAGGCCCTGGTCCTCGCGGGCGTCGGACTTGACGTCAGACTGGATGAACTGCCTGAATGATTCAACCTGGGTTGACAAGAGATAGGGAATATCCATGACTCCTGGCAGCTTGCCAAAGTCTTTACGGATACGTTTTTTCTCTGTATACGAATAGGCCATTAGTGTTTTCCTAGCAAGTATGTACGAAACGCCAGCATTTGCGCGAAACCGGGACACTGTTTCGCTACTGACTGTATTCTGCGTCCCGATCCTGTTGGCAAACAGGAATCGCGGACAAGCCCACCTTTCAATAAAATTCTTTTGGCCAGAAACCAAAATATTGGAACACGACCAGGGAGACTCCTCCCCGGCCGGATTCCAATTTCATACTGCTATGCGAGCCTCGTGAATCCGTGAACCAACGAGGCTCTTGTGCAAGCTTACTTGAGCTCGACAGAAGCGCCAGCCTCTTCCAACTGCTTCTTGGCAGCTTCCGCGTCTTCCTTGGAAAGCCCTTCCTTCACAGTGGAGGGTGCACCGTCGACCAGGTCTTTTGCTTCTTTCAGACCCAGACCGGTAATGGCACGAACCACTTTGATGGCGTTCACTTTCTTCTCGCCAGCAGAGTTCAAGATCAGATCAAATTCGGTCTGCTCTTCAGCAGCAGCTTCCTCGCCACCACCGGCAGCAGGTCCGGCAACGGCAACAGCCGCAGCAGCGGATACACCGAACTTCTCTTCCATCGCTTCAACCAGTTCTACAACTTCCATGACTGACATTTCAGCAATGGCATTGAGCATATCGTCTTTAGACAGAGCCATGACTCCAATCTCCTGATAAAAAATAAAGTTTCAATTCGTTTTGTACAAAAGCCAGAATCAAGCTGCTTCTTTTTTCTGATCGCGCACTGCAGCCACAGCCCGGGTAACCTTGCTTGGAACCTCGTTGAAGGTTCGAACCAGCTTGGTGACCGGTGCCTGCATGACACTCATCAGCTGCGCCACTGCCTGATCGTAGGTCGGCAGACTGGCAAGAGCATCGAGTTGCGAGGCTGGCAGCAGTTTGCCACCGATGGACAGCGCTTTGACCTGCAACTTGTCGTTCTCCTTGGCGAAAGCCTTCAGTACGCGCGCGGCGGCACCGGGGTCTTCCTGGGAGAATGCAAGAATGGTCGGACCGACCGCTGCTTCACTGAGACACTCGAAATCAGTATCTGCCACTGCCCGCTTGAGCAATGTGTTGCGTACAACCTGCAGAAACACTTTGTTATCTCGTGCCTGCTTGCGCAGCTCGGTCATGTCCGCCACAGTGATCCCGCGATAATCGGCGAGTACTGCAGACAAAGCACTGCTAGCAGCTTCATTGACTTCCGAGACGATCTGTTTTTTGTCTTCAAGCCTAATAGCCACTAACTTGACTCCTGAGTCGGGTCGCCCGAAGACGACTCCTGTTTGTTTCACCCGGCGGCCTGTACTGCACCGCCGGGCTGACTGACTGGTGAAATGGACCTGACCGCAAAGCCAGACCGGGTTACACCATCTGCGTAGGCAATGATTAAGCCGGCAAACCCGACACCTACGGTCTTTGACAGCCTTGCCGGACTGGCCGGCAAAACCCCAAAGTCTTTCCGGACCCTCGCCGGGGCCCATTGTTCTGCGTGACCGTCAGATCTTCAGTGAAGACGAATCGATCAGGATACCCGGCCCCATGGTCGAGGACAGGACGATTTTCTGGATATAGACTCCCTTGGAGGAAGCCGGCTTCGCTTTCTTAAGGTCTGCAATAAGTGCCTCGAGATTGCCCTGAATTGCAGTCGCTTCGAAGTCAACCTTGCCTATTCCTCCATGAACAATGCCCTTCTTGTCGGTGCGGTAACGAACCTGACCGGCTTTGGCATTTTTCACAGCGGTCACCACATCGGGTGTCACCGTGCCCACTTTCGGGTTTGGCATCAGGCCTCGCGGGCCCAGCACTTGGCCGAGCTTACCGACAACACGCATGGCGTCTGGCGTGGCAATGACAACATCAAAGTCGAGATTGCCAGCGCTGATGCTTTCCGCCAGGTCATCGAACCCTACAATATCGGCACCGGCTTCTTTTGCCTTTTCAGCATTATCACCCTGGGCGAACACGGCAACCCGGACGTCTTTTCCGCTACCGTGGGGCAGCAGCGTGGAGCCACGGACCACCTGGTCGGATTTACGGGGGTCGACACCCAGATTCACCGATACATCGACCGATTCCTTGAATTTACCGGAGGCGAACTCGGCAAGCAGGGAAAGGGCTTCCTGGATATTATGTGCCTTGCCCGGCTCCAGCTTTTCGGCAATCGCTTTCTGCTTTCTGCTCAACTTGGCCATGTCTTACTCCACCCCCTCAGTATCCAGGCCCGCACTACGGGCACTACCGGCAATCGTGCGCACTGCAGCATCCATATCTGCCGCTGTCAGATCAGGCCACTTCTGGGTGGCCACTTCCTCGAGCTGGGCGCGGGTGATTTTGCCAACCTTGGCTGTATTGGGCGTGGCGCTGCCCTTGGCGATACCGGCGACTTTGCGCAACAGCACGGCCGCAGGCGGTGTCTTGGTGACGAAAGTGAAACTGCGATCCGAATAGACGGTGATCACAACCGGAATCGGCAGGCCGGGTTCAACATTCTGGGTTTCTGCATTGAAGGCCTTGCAGAATTCCATGATGTTCACACCGTGCTGACCCAGTGCGGGACCAACCGGGGGACTGGGATTGGCTTTCGCGGCTCCAACCTGGAGCTTGATATAAGCCTGGACTTTCTTGGCCATGAGTACTTCTCCTGCGGGTGCTGACGCCGGGCTGCATCAACTGCCTGATTTACCCGGCTCCCCTGTGTATTGAACGTGACTATCAGACCGGATCATATGACCCGGCTCAGACTGCCATCCGAACGGACAGCAGCAATCAGACCATCAACTCTTTTCGACCTGGGAGAACTCCAGCTCGACCGGCGTTGACCGCCCGAAAATGAGAACAGCCACACGCAGGCGGCTCTTCTCGTAATTGACTTCCTCGACCGTGCCCGTGAAATCATTGAACGGACCATCGGTGACGCGAACCATCTCGCCAGGCTCATAGACCACCTTGTGGGTGGGCTTGTCCTGCCCCTCTTCGAGACGCTGCAGAATCCGGTTTGCTTCTCGCGCTTTGATCGGCGCCGGATTGTCCGGCTTACCACCGATGAAACCCAGAACACGAGGGGTCTCTTTGACCAGGTGCCAGGTATCATCGTTCAGCTCCATTTCGACCAGTACGTAGCCGGGAAAGAACTTACGCTCACTCTTGCGCTTCTGCCCGGAGCGCATTTCCAGCACTTCCTCGGTGGGCACCAGGACCTCGCCGAACTGGTCTTCCATGCCATGCAGCGCAATCCGTTCCTTGAGTACATTCATCACGCGCTTTTCGTAGCCCGAATAGGCGTGAACCACATACCAACGCTTTGCCATCTTCCTTCCCCTGACTAGCCTATGACGCGCGAAATGATTGCACCCAGCAACGTATCAAGCAGCCACAATATGATCGCAAGAATGAAGACGACCACCAGCACGATGATGGTGGTCTGCGTGGTTTCCTGCCGGGTGGGCCAGACAACCTTGCGCACCTCCGTTCTCGCTTCAAGGCAAAGTTTGATGAATGCACTGCCTCGAGTCGTACCCGCTGCAATCCAGCCAGCAATACCTGCCAGCAAGATCAACCCGAGTGCGCGCAGCAGTACAGACTCTGCGGAAAAATAGGAGTTGGCATAGATCCCGGCTGCCACAATGGCAAACACGACCACCCATCTCAGCGTATCTTGCGTGGATTGCTGTGAATTGCTTTTTTCAGCCATAACGTATCAGTCTACTGCCTCTTTACCGGGTAACCAGGGCTCCGAGCCATCTATCGGGCTGCGGAGCAGGGAACCGCCGGCAAAAATGGCAGGCCAGGAGGGAATCGAACCCCCAACCTGCGGTTTTGGAGACCGCCGCTCTGCCAATTGAGCTACTGGCCTGTAACGCTTGAAGATAAGTGAGCCGAAACCCCGGCAACCGGGACGTTTCGGCTCACTGGCTCATCTTACTTTTCAATTGATCACTCGATGATCTTGGATACCACACCGGCACCCACTGTACGGCCACCCTCGCGTACCGCAAAGCGCAGACCTTCGTCCATCGCAATCGGCGCGATCAGCGTAACGGAGAACTTCAGGTT